>JBIKHX010000155.1:0-5260 GCA_044361945.1 Polaromonas sp.
GTCAGCCGCACAAGGCGCAGCTGACCTACCAGCATGAGGGCAGCCTGCAACTGGCGCTGAACGGCCAGCCCATGAGCTTGCACTTTGAGCCCGCAGCGGATGGTTTGCTGGTCACACTCAACGGCCAGCGCAGCCACTTACAGGTTTACCGGCTGGGCGAACAGCTGCATTTGTTTGGCGCGGCCGGCGCCACGCAGATCACCGTGATTGATCTGCTGGCCCATGCCGGCGTGGCGCAGCACGAGGCGGGCCGGCTGACGGCGCCCATGCCGGGCAAGGTGCTGTCTTTTGCGGTGCAAGCCGGCGACAAGGTCACCCTCGGTCAGGCCCTTGCCATCATGGAAGCCATGAAGATGGAACACACAATTGCCGCGCCGGCCGATGGCATGGTGGCTGAAATCCTTTACGCGCCCGGCGACCAGGTGCAAGAGGGCGCCGAGTTGCTGCGCTTGCAAGCAGACCCGCCCGGCGGGCGTGGCAAATCTTGATCAGGGATACTCAAGTTCATGCAAATACCTCAACGTGTCCAACTCATCGACGTAGGCCCCCGCGACGGTCTGCAAAATGAAAAATCGCCTGTGCCAGCTGCCGTCAAAATCGAGCTGGTGCATCGTCTGCAGGCCGCCGGCCTGACCGAGATCGAGGTCACCAGTTTTGTGTCGCCCAAGTGGGTGCCGCAAATGGCCGACAACGCCGAAGTGATGGCCGGCATCCAGCGCCAGGCGGGTGTGCGTTACTCGGTGCTCACGCCCAACCAGATCGGTTTTGAGGCGGCGCTCAAGTCCAGGCCCGACGAGATCGTGGTCTTTGGTGCCGCCAGTGAAGCTTTCAGCCGCAAGAACATCAACTGCTCGATCGCAGAAAGCATGGAGCGCTTTGCCCCGGTGGTGCAAGCCGCGCTGGCTGCGGGCATTGCGGTGCGTGGCGCGTTGAGCTGCGCCGTGGGTTGCCCTTACGAAGGCGATGTGTCGCCTGCCGGCGTGTCCTACCTCGCCGGTTTGATGAAGCAGATTGGTGTGCAGCGCGTGGACATGGCCGACACCATTGGTGTGGGCACACCCCTGAAGGTACAAAAAGCTTTAGAAGCCACACTCAAGCACTTTGCGCCAGAGCACATCTCCGGTCACTTTCACGACACCTACGGACAAGCCCTGGCCAATACATTGGCGGCCCTGGACATGGGCGTCTGGAACTTTCAGTCCTCAGTGGCCGGCCTGGGTGGTTGCCCCTACGCCAAAGGCGCCACCGGCAATGTGGCCACCGAAGACGTGGTCTACATGCTCCACGGCATGGGCATCAAAACGGGCATTGATCTGGACAAGCTGGTGGATGCTGGCAAGTTCATCAGCGATTTTCTGGGCCGTCCGAGCGGCTCACGCGTCGCCACCGCGATTCTCAGCAAGCGATCTTCATGATAAAAATTTTTCCGCAGGGCCGCCCCAAGGAAACATGCGCCCCCTCGGGGGGCAGCGCAGTACGCGAAGCGACAAGCGTGGGGGCTTCTTGTGTGCGGCGCTGAGTTGCAGGCCTTGCCTGAAGGTGTCCAGCGCGTGGCAGCGTATCTGCAAGAGCGCGGCCATGCACACATGCCGCTGATGTTGGACGATGCGGCGCGCACGGCGCAGCAAGCGGCTGACGGCTTGGGTGTGCTGCCGGCGCAGATCGCCAAGAGCATCGTGTTCAGGCGCAAGGCTGATGACATGGCCGTGATGGTGGTGACTTCGGGCGACCAGCGCGTGGACGAAAAAAAACTCGAAGCCTTGGTCTGCGCCGATGGCAAGCGCCTGGGCCGCGCCGACGCGGCTTTCGTCAAGGCCAGAACGGGTTTCAGCATAGGCGGCGTCTCGCCGCTGGCCCATGCCGGCGAAGTGCTGCTGGTGCTGGACCAATCCCTGCAGCGTTTTGACACGGTGTGGGCTGCGGCCGGCCATCCGAACGCGGTGTTCCAGCTCAGCCCGCAGGCTTTGGCACAGTTGACCGCGGCGCCCTGGGTCGATGTCGCTGAATCGGCCACGCCAGTGACCGGTCTCCCGGCGCCAGAGCAAAGCCCGCAGCAGGCGGCCTTGGCGCACCTGCGTGCCCTCGCTGCCGCCATCAGCGAAAGCGGCGAGGTGCCTTCGCCGTGCATCTCGGTGTGTCAGATCGACAGCGCTTCGGGCCGCTGCGAAGGCTGCTACAGAACGCTGGACGAAATCGCCGGTTGGAGTGCGGCAGGGCCACAACGCAAGCGCGCTGTCTGGCGGGCAATTGCGCAGCGGCTGCCGGCCCCTTAAGCTTCGGCTTAGCGCCTATCATTTCGGCAAAGCCTTCCATTTTTGCCAGCCTGTCTGAAAGCTTCTTATGTCCGGTCTCAAGCACATCACCTTTTACCTGGACTTTATTTCGCCCTATGCCTACCTGGCCTTTGAGCGTTTGCCCCGTGCGCTCGAAGGGCTGAGCTACAGCGTGGACTACCAGCCCGTGCTGTTTGCCGGCATCTTGCAACACCACGGCCAACTGGGCCCCGCTGAAATTGAGGGCAAGCGTGACTGGACTTACCGGCAGGTGCAATGGCTGGCCGGGCAGCAGGCAACGCCCCTTGACATGCCGGCGGCGCACCCCTTCAACCCGCTGGCGCTGCTGCGGCTGGCGCTGGCCTGCGGCGAGCAGGGAAAAGTCAACCGCTATGTGTGCGAGACCATTTTTCGCCATGTCTGGCTTGGCGGTCAGGATGCCGCAGATGCCGCGCGCCTGGTGACTTTGCGCGCACAGTTGGCGCCGGCGCAAGACCCGGGCAGCGATGCGGTGAAAGCGCAACTCAAAACCAACACCAGCCAGGCGATTGCCGCCGGCGTTTTCGGCGTGCCGGTCATGCGGGTGGACGACAAGGTTTTCTGGGGCCTGGACGCGCTGCCCATGCTGCGCGACTACCTTTCGGGCGGCGCCTGGTTTGCGGCCGGACATTGGGATGCGGCAGGCAAAGTGCCTGTCGGCCTGGCGCGCCCTGCGGCCGCCCCCGCTTTTAAAACCCCGTAATTACCCTAGGAAATTTGCCCTAAGCGCCCAAATACCATCATGCGAAAAATATTTTAGGGTTAACCCGCAGCGCCAGATTTTCCTTCTTAGGCTTGTCAGGAAAGAGTCAGCACATGTGAACACAGTGCCGTAAGTTGAATTTAGTTCTGAAAGATTTTGCTGCCTATGTTGCTGGCCATGGTGATTTTGAAAAGCTTGGTGGAGTTGTCCCTGATGTTCATCGTCGGGCGCTTTATCCTGGGCTTGCTGGCCGGTGCCAAACGCCAGACCAATGTCTTTTGGCAGTTGCTGGATGTGGCGTCCAAACCGGCACTCTGGCTGACGCGCCGCGTCAGCCCCAGGCTGATCCTGGACCAACATATTCCGCTGGCCGCTGCAAGTTGGCTGATCATTGCCTGGGTGCTGGTGGCCATGGCCAAGATCGACATCTGCCTGCAAGCTGGAGCCTCTGCATGTCAATGAATGCCCAAACACTGCCGCCGGCCGGCCCTGGCATGAGCCGGCTAGAGCTGTTTTTGCAGCACTGGCGCGCCAAGATTCTGCTTTTTGTTGGCATGCGAGCCTTGGCCAGAGGCGTGTTTGAGGGGATTTTGCAAAAGCAGCCCAATGACTTGTTGGCCCTTAACAGCATGGCTTATGACGCTATGCAAGGCGACCATTTCTTGCAGGCGCTGGGGTATTTTGAGCGTGCACGCGCGCTGTCCCAAGACAAGTCGAATGCACACTTCAACCATGCTTTTGTCTGCGAAGAACTG
This sequence comes from Polaromonas sp., assembly GCA_044361945.1. Taxonomy (GTDB): domain Bacteria; phylum Pseudomonadota; class Gammaproteobacteria; order Burkholderiales; family Burkholderiaceae_C; genus Polaromonas. The sequence continues at coordinate 3,771 of JBIKHX010000155.1, forward strand.
GGCCGGCTGGATGACGCCGAAGCCGGTTTTCGGGCGGCCATCGCCCTTGAAGACAAGATGGACCGTGCCTGGTACGGGCTCGGTCTGGTGCTGGTTCGCCAGGGCCGGCTTGAAGAGGCCCTGGCGTCTCTCAAGCGCAACACCCAACTCCAACCCATGAGCCCTTTTGGCTGGTACCAAATGGCCCGCGTGCATGTGGACCTGAAGCAGACCGAAGAGGCCCGTGCGGTGATCCGGCACCTTAAAGGCTTTGAGCCCAAGGTGGCTGCCCAGTTAGAGCGAGAAACCGGCATCAAGGTCGGTTCATTGATTTGAGATGTTTTTAAACTAAAGAAGGAGACATGCTATGCAATTGTCGGCTAGGCACCAGGAGTACTGGAGCAAAAATCTGCGAATCACTGCCCTTTTATTAGGCATATGGTTCTTTGTCACATTCGTGGTGGTTTATTTTGCGCGTGACCTCACGTTCAGCTTTTTTGGCTGGCCATTTTCGTTTTGGGTCGCGGGCCAAGGCGCATTGGTGGTGTACTGCCTGATCATCTGGTACTACGCCCACTACATGAACAAGCTAGACATCGAATACGGTGTGTCTGAAGGAGAAGAATAATGTTTGGTAATGAAAAACAGTCGCAAAGCGAATTTAAACAAGGCCTGAACAAGGTCTACACCTGGTACACCGGGGGCTTCGCTGCATTTGTAATCCTGCTGGCTATTCTTGAGCAGATGGGTATGCCCAAACCCTGGATCGGCTACTCGTTCCTGGCCGCCACAGTGCTTCTTTATGCCGGCATCGGCGTGATGAGCCGCACCAATGACGCTGCTGAATACTATGTGGCTGGCCGGCGCGTTCCGGCTTTGTACAACGGTATGGCCACGGGCGCTGACTGGATGTCCGCAGCCTCCTTCATCGGCATGGCCGGCACCTTGTACCTCACGGGTTACGGCGGTCTGGCTTTCATTCTGGGATGGACCGGCGGTTATTGCCTGGTGGCGCTTTTCCTGGCGCCCTACCTGCGCAAGTTCGGCCAGTTCACCATTCCTGACTTTCTGGGTGCCCGCTTCGAGGGCAATCTGCCCCGCCTGATCGGTGTCTTTGCCGCCATCTTGTGCTCCTTCACTTATGTGGTGGCACAGATTTACGGCGTTGGCCTGATCACCGCGCGTCTGACGGGTCTGGCTTTTGAGGTGGGTATTTTTGCCGGTCTGCTTGGTATTCTGGTTTGCTCGTTCCTGGGTGGCATGCGTGCCGTCACTTGGACGCAAGTTGCCCAGTACATCATTTTGATCGTTGCCTACTTGCTGCCCGTTGTTTGGTTGTCGGTGAAACACACCGGCGTGCCAATTCCACAGGCTGTCTATGGCTTCACACTTGAAAAAGTGAGTGCCAAAGAAGAGCAACTGCTGAAAGATCCGAAAGAGCTGGAAGTGCGCGGTATTTACAAGGCACGTTCAGAAGCCGCCATTGAAAAACTCAAGGACGTGCCGGCTGC
>JBIKHX010000156.1:0-5259 GCA_044361945.1 Polaromonas sp.
GCCCATGACTTCCTGGCCCAGGGCTTTTTCTTTGACGCGGGCGATGAAGTCGCGCACCACCGGCAAGGCCACGTCGGCCTCGAGCAAGGCCATGCGCACTTCGCGCAGCATGTCTTGCACATTTGACTCGGTGATGCGGGCCTGGCCGCGCATTTCTTTGACGAGGCGGGAGAGTTTGTCGGTAAGGGCTGAGGCCATGGGTTGGCTCCACGCAGGGAGCAAAGGTTGTTTAAAACAAGCAGCTCGGGATAAACTGTACAAATGATTTTAGCTTTCAGCCCAACGTTCGGCCTGGCCACGGCGACCGCAGCTGTACTTTTGTACGGCCTGCTGGCGCTGGCAAGCAAAAGGCTGCCCGCAGCCGCAGCCAGCGCTGTTCTGCTGGCCGCTTGCTTTTTTCAGGCCTTGACACTGGCCGAAGGCCTGTTGGGAGACCCCCCGCGCTTTGGCTTTGCACCGGCGCTTTCTATGACCGTGTGGATGGTGGTGCTGGTCTACGCGATTGAAAGCAAATTGATCCCGGAGCTGCGGGCACGTTGGGCGCTGTCTGCGCTGGGCGCTGCCGTGGTGCTGCTGTCTATGGTGTTCCCGGGCTCCAGCTACACCCAAATTGCCTCCCCCTGGTTGCCGCTGCACTGGGCCCTGGGCATTGCCTCTTACGGGCTGTTTGGCGCGGCGCTGTTGCATGGTTGGTTGATCAGCCGGGCGGAACTCTCTATGCGTACGGCGCTGGCAGCAGACACTGGCGTTCCCCTACTTAAGTTAGAGCGTTTGACCTTTCGCTTTGTCGAAGCCGGTTTCATCTTGCTGACGGCCTCTTTGTTGGCCGGTTGGTTGTTTGCCGAAACGCTGTATGGTCCGCACCTGAAGTCCATGTGGAACCACAAGACCATTTTTTCGGTACTGGCCTGGCTGAGCTTTGCCGGCTTGCTGATCGGGCGGGCCCGACTGGGCTGGCGCGGCCGCACCGCACGCAAAGTTCTTTATCTGGGCTCGGGACTGCTGCTGCTGGGCTACGCCGGCTCGCGCTTTGTCCTTGAAGTCGTGTTGCAGCGCGCATGAAATACCTTGTGATACTGGCTTTGGTGCTGGCCGTGATCTGGCTGTGGCAAGGCAAGCGCCGCGCCTCATTGGCTGAAAAAGCCCGCAAGCAACAAGCGCCTCAAGCCAGCAGCAAGGGCAGGGCCTTGCAAACCACAGAAGTGATTGCCTGCGACGTCTGTGCGGTGCATATGCCGCTGAACGAAGCCTTGACGGGCGGGCGCGGCGTTTACTGCAGTGAAGCGCACCGGCGTCAGGCTGAAAGCTGAAACTGCGTGCAAACCGCCGCCACTGATCACAACACCCTGACGAGCACGCCTTTGTGGCAAGACGGCTGGTACAGCTTTGCCCGACACCTGGCCTCGCCGAATTTTGGGGCAAGGCCCGCAGACACGCTCACCGAGCTGGTCGTGATTCATTCGATCAGCCTGCCCCCTGGTCAATATGGCACCAACCAGGTGCAACGCCTTTTCACCAACACGCTGGACTGGGACGCCCACGACTACTTCCGCAGTATCCGCGGCCTGAAAGTTTCTTCGCATTTTTTCATCGCCCGCGATGGGCAGTTGTGGCAGTTCGTGAGCTGCGATGACCGCGCCTGGCACGCCGGCGAATCTTTTTACCGCGGCAAGTCCAATTGCAATGACCACTCGGTCGGCATTGAACTCGAGGGTTTAGAGGGCCAGAGCTTCGAAGACGCGCAGTATGAGAGCCTGGCCAGCCTGGGCGCGGCACTGCTGCAGGCCTATCCGATTGCGCATGTCGCAGGCCATGAGCATGTGGCGCCCGGCCGCAAGCAAGACCCGGGAAACGGTTTTCAGTGGTCCGCACTCCAACGCGCCCTGGGCCTGTCGGCTGTGAACTTTCCTATCCATACAAGCCCAAACTGAGCCGGCCGCCCCAACTTGGGGTTAGCCCTGAATCAACCTAAACGTTACATATGTGTAATTTGGTGATTCATCAAAAAAACACTACAGGTAGTGCTTGAATAAGTTGCCGACACTAGATATAGTGCTTAGGCTTCTTGAACCAAATGCGATTTAATACATTTGCCCAAGCGCCAAAATTACCAAAAAACCAACACGCCACCGCTGAAAACACAGTCCCACCATTGCTGACTCAGTCGCACACAAACCATATAACTTAGGAAATTCATGCACACCAGCATTCAAACGACAGCCGGCTTGCCAGCCGGTCAAGGCACAGCCACTGCAGGCAGCGACGCCCATACCGCTGCAACGGCGTACAGCCAGTACCAGATCATTCGCCGCAATGGTGCCGTCGTTCCTTTTGAGCCCAACAAGATCGCGGTCGCCATGATGAAAGCCTTTTTGGCTGTGCATGGCACCCAGGGCGCTGCCTCTGCCAGCGTTCGTGAAACCGTTGATGGCTTGACCCAGGCGGTGATCCGCGCACTGATGCGTTCGCGCCCGGGCGGCGGTACTTTCCACATTGAAGATGTGCAAGACCAGGTCGAGCTCGGCCTGATGCGCGGCGGTCACCATGAAATCGCCCGCGCTTATGTGCTTTACCGTGAAAAGCGCACTCAAGAGCGCGCACTTGAGCGTTCACGCCAGGCCAGCCACCAGATGCCTGAAATCGCTTCTTTGCATGTCATTGACCGCGGCCAGAAAGTCGCGCTCGATGTGCGCCGCCTGCAAGCGCTGATCGAAGCGTCTTGCGCCGGCCTGGGTGACGAGGTCAAACCCGACCCCATCGTCGCTGAAACCATGCGCAATCTGTATGACGGTGTGCCGATCGACGAGGTCTACAAGGCCTCCATTCTGGCTGCCCGCACACTGATCGAAAAAGACCCGGATTACACCTACGCCACTGCGCGCTTGCTCTTGCACACCATCCGCCGCGAAGTTTTGGGCGAAGAAGTCGCCCACGAAGCCATGGGTACCCGCTACGCCGAGTATTTCCCGAAGTTCATCCAGAAGGGTGTCGATAACGAGTTGCTGGACGAAAAACTGCTGCAGTTTGACTTGGCCCGCCTCGGTGCGGCACTCAAGCCCGAACGTGACATGCAGTTTGACTACCTGGGCCTGCAGACCCTGTTTGACCGCTATTTCCTGCACGTTCGTAAGCAGCGCATCGAACTGCCGCAAGCCTTTTTCATGCGTGTGGCCATGGGCCTGTCGCTCGACGAGGTTGACCGCGAGACGCGCGCTATAGAGTTCTACGAAATCATGTCCTCGTTCGACTTCATGTCGAGCACGCCAACCCTCTTCAATGCCGGCACTTTGCGCTCGCAACTGTCATCGTGCTACCTGACCACGGTCGCCGATGACCTGGGCGGCATTTACGACGCCATCAAAGAAAACGCGCTGCTGTCTAAGTTTGCAGGCGGCCTGGGCAACGATTGGACCCCGGTGCGCGCGCTGGGCGCTCATATTAAGGGCACCAACGGCGAGTCGCAAGGCGTCGTACCGTTCCTCAAAGTGGTTAACGACACAGCAGTCGCAGTCAACCAGGGTGGTAAACGCAAAGGCGCCGTGTGCGCCTACCTGGAGACCTGGCACCTGGACATCGAAGAATTCCTTGAGTTGCGTAAAAACACCGGCGACGACCGCCGCCGCACGCACGACATGAACACCTCCAACTGGATTCCTGACCTGTTCATGCGCCGCGTGATGGAAAAAGGCAGCTGGACGCTGTTCTCGCCATCCGACGTGCCTGACCTGCACGACAAGTACGGCATTGAGTTCGAAAAGGCTTACACCGCTTATGAAGCCCGCGCTGAGCGCGGCGAGATCAAGCCTTCGCGCAAGCTGCAAGCCATTGACATGTGGCGCAAGATGCTCTCGATGCTGTTCGAAACCGGCCATCCCTGGATCACTTTCAAGGATGCCTGCAATATCCGCTCGCCTCAGCAGCATTGCGGCGTGGTGCATTCTTCGAACCTTTGCACAGAAATCACGCTCAATACCAGCGACACAGAAACCGCTGTTTGCAACCTCGGCTCGGTCAATCTGGTACAGCACCTGAAAGACGGCCCGGACGGCACCAAGGTGCTAGATCACGACAAGCTCAAGAAAACGATCAAGACAGCCATGCGCATGCTGGACAACGTGATCGACATCAACTACTACGCCGTCAAGAAAGCCCGTGACTCCAATATGCGTCACCGTCCGGTCGGTCTGGGCCTGATGGGCTTCCAAGATTGCCTCTACGAATTGCGCACCCCTTACGCCAGTCAGGCTGCAGTGGAGTTTGCCGACACTTCCATGGAAGCTATCTGCTACTACGCTTACTGGGCGTCGACCGAGCTGGCCAAAGAGCGCGGCAAATACGCCAGTTACAAGGGCTCACTGTGGGACAAAGGCATTTTGCCGCTGGACACCCTGGACATGCTGGCCAAAGAGCGCGGCGGCTATATTGAAGTAGACCGTTCATCCACACTGGACTGGGAAGCTCTGCGCAACAAGATCTCCATCCACGGCATGCGCAATTCCAATTGCGTGGCCATCGCACCGACGGCCACGATTTCCAACATCATCGGCGTTGACGCCTGCATCGAGCCCTGCTTTGGCAACCTCTCGGTCAAGTCCAATCTGTCGGGCGAGTTCACGGTGATCAACGGCTACCTGGTGCGCGACCTCAAGCGTCTGGGCCTGTGGGACGACGTGATGGTGGTCGACCTTAAACACTTCGATGGCTCCTTGCGCCCGATCGATCGTGTCCCGCAAGAAATCAAATCGCTGTATGCCACGGCGTTTGAAGTTGACGCCACATGGCTGGTCGAAGCAGCCTCCCGTCGCCAGAAGTGGATTGACCAGGCCCAGTCCCTGAATATTTACATGGCTGGCGCATCCGGCAAAAAGCTAGACGACACCTACAAGCTGGCCTGGTTGCGCGGCCTCAAGACCACCTATTACCTGCGCACCATGGGCGCCACGCACGCCGAGAAATCAACGGTGCAGGCTGGAAAACTCAACTCGGTGGCATCGGGCAACACAAGTGACACCGGCAGCATGAATGCGATGGATGCAGCAGCCGCCACCGCGCATGCGCAACTGTCCGCATCGCCTGCGACCGACATCAAGTTTTGCGCTATCGATGACCCAGGATGTGAAGCCTGCCAATAAAAATCGAATGTGCGCCAGCTTGCTGGCGTGCTTGAATTCGATGCAATAGAACAACACTCACTTCAGCGATTTCAATGAATAACTTTTCATTTTTTCTCGCTGCTTTCATAATCCGAAGTTATTGGAA
>JBIKHX010000011.1:0-17124 GCA_044361945.1 Polaromonas sp.
ACCACGTCAGCGTTGATGTTGTAGCTCTCGTTGTTTTCGCCAAAGCCAATCGGGCTGATGACGGGGATGAACTGATCGTCCTGCAAGGCCTTGACCACGCTGGGGTCGATCGACACGATGTCGCCCACCAGCCCGATGTCATGCTCTTTGCTCGGATCGTCGCGGTCGTTCATCTTGAGTTTTTGCGCGCGTATCATGCCGCCGTCGCGGCCCGTCAGGCCCACGGCCTTGCCACCGGCCTGGTTGATCAGGCCAACGATGTCCTGCTGCACCTGGCCGGCCAGCACCCACTCGACCACTTCCATGGTTTCTTCGTCGGTCACGCGCATGCCTTGAATGAACTCGCCCTTTTTACCCAGGCGGTTGAGCGCCGTTTCAATCTGCGGCCCCCCGCCGTGCACCACCACCGGGTTCATGCCAACCAGCTTGAGCAACACCACGTCTTCGGCGAAGTCCGCTTGCAGCGCGGGGTCGGTCATGGCGTTGCCACCGTACTTGATGACCAGCGTTTTGCCATGAAACTTGCGAATGTAGGGCAGCGCCTGCGCAAGGATTTCGGCCTTGTCACGCGGGCCAACGTGGGAGAGATCGGGTTCGGTCATGGGCGGGCAGTGGTTTGTTGCGTGCAGACGCAATTGTGCCGCACGCGCCGGCACGGGCCGTTGGGTAGGGAATGCTAAGAAGTGAATTCGAGGAATGCGGGGATTGGTCCCGCATTCCTCGCCGGTTTTACGCGGCCTTGATCGCGAAGTCTTGTTTGGTTTTACCCGCAGCAATTAAACTGGCCAGCCAGCGCGGTGCCAGGCCGCGGCCGCTCCAGGTTTCGCCGTTCGGGCCGCGGTATTTGGCAGCCACCACCTGACCGGTTTTGCGTCCAGCTGTTTTGCGCTTGGCGCCTGTCGCTTTAGCAGTTTTGGCTCCGGCTTTACCTTTAGTGGCGCGGCGTTTGCCGGGTTGCAAATCTTTGACAGTGATACCAAATGCGTGCATTTTGGCGAGTATGTCCTGCACGGTTTTATCAAACTCGCGCGACTTGATGTCGGTGGCTTGTTTTTGCAGTTTTTCAATTTGGCTTTGAATATCGATTAGATTGCTCATATAAACACTTTCGAAAATAATTAATTGGCGGCTCATACTATACCGCTATTTTCCACAAAAATTGAAGGCCGATGCCTTGAGCCATGCGATACTTAAAACAATTATTTTGTATTGAACATGTCCGGCTTTTTGACTGCTTCGACCTTTCTTTTCTGGCTGCCCCTGACACTTTTGCTGGCTGCCAGCACGCTTAACACCAAAACCCCCGGTTTTGCATGGTTGCTGCTCATGTTGGCCGGGCTGTGGGCCTGGTGGCAAAGCCGGCGGGCGTCTGATGCGCCCGAGCAGGTGCTCGAGCCCGTTGCAGCCACTTCCCCGGAAACACCTTACATAAGCCTTGCCAGAATCTGGCTTCTGACCACGCTGGCAGCGCTGCTGCTCAAAACCGTGCCCATGCTCTATTGGGCAGACCCCTGGGATGAGCGGCATGCAGAATTGCGTTTGTTTTTGGGTGCGCTGGGACTTTACGGGCTGTACCAATTGCCGCTGGAGCGCCTGCGCCGCAATTACCTGAACGCCAACTACATGGCATGGGTTGGCACGGGCCTAGGAGTCGCCTGTTTGCTGGCTTTGTGGCTGGTGCTAAGCAAAGGCTCTAATGCCGCACCGACCAACCGCATACCCTGGGCTGCTGCGCTGACTTTGAGCACTTGCACATTACTGACTTTGGCCAAGATCACCCTAGATTCACGCTTGCGCTACATCTGGCTGGCCGCCAGTTTGGCGGGCCTGCTGGCAGTGCTGGCCAGCGACGTACGCGGCGCCTTTGGACTGGCTCTGGTCTGGCCGGCCTTGGCGCTTTATTTGTTCAAAGTGAAACCTTCGGCGACTTTGCCGCATGCCCGTTTGAAAGCAGGTATGAAACTTATTGCGGCCATGCTGCTAGTAGCTGTTTTGATACCCAGCCCCTTTATCCAAAAACCGCTGGAGCGTTTGCAAATCGCATTGCCAGAATGGCAGACATCGCAAATTTCGGCTTCCCTCGGGGCCAATACCTCAGTGGGTGCGCGCCTGTACATGTGGCAGCGCAGCCTGAGTGCCTCTCTTCAATCACCCTTGATGGGTTATGGGCGTGAAGGGCGCTTGTTACAACTGCGTCAATGGGGGGACGAAGCCAGTTCGCCGGTTGTCAAGAGTCTGGGACATCTGCACAACGAGTATCTGCAAACACTGCTGGACCATGGCCTGTGGGGCCTGGCGAGTTTACTGAGCTACAGCCTGGGCCTGGTGTTGATGGTGCGCAAGCTCAGGGCCACCGGCGACATACACAATAAGGCCCTGGCAGCGGGTTTGGCTTCGGTGCTGCTTTTGCACATGAGCGCTGAGTTGACCAATATGAATTTTGCCCATAACTACTACCCCACTATGTTGTCGCTGGCAGTCACCTTGCTGGTATGCGCTGGTGCCGGCTTATCCCGCCAGCGAAGCCAGGCTGACACCCGCACGGTCTTTGGCAGATAACTCGGGCTGCAAACCCTTCAGCGGCCAGTCGATGGCCAGCGCCGGGTCGTCCCAGGCGATGCAGCGTTCAAACTCAGGTGCGTAGTAGTCGGTGGTTTTGTATAAAAAGTCGGCGCTGTCACTTAGCACTAGAAACCCATGCGCCAAGCCGGCCGGCACCCAGAGCTGCTGGTGCTTGTCTTCACTCAGTTCCACGCCGACCCACTTGCCATAGGTTGGCGAGCCCTGCCGTATGTCGACCACCACATCAAACACCGCACCACGTACCACTCGTACCAGCTTGCCCTGGGGCTGCTGCACTTGGTAATGCAAACCCCGCAACACGCCACGGCTGCTTCGGCTGTGGTTGTCTTGCACAAAGTGGACATCCTGGCCCGTGGCGGCCTTGAAGGCTTTTTGGTTGAAGCTTTCAAAGAAAAAACCCCGTGCGTCACCGAACACCTTGGGTTCGATGATCAGCACGTCGGCAATGGCGGTGGGGGTGGCTTTCATGAGGGGTGCGGCTCTTTGAGCAAGCGCAGCATGTACTGCCCGTAAGCATTTTTGGCTAGCGGCTGGGCCAGCTTTTCAAACTGAGCTGCATCGATATACCCGTTGCGCCAGGCGATTTCTTCCAGGCAGGCGATCTTCAGGCCCTGGCGGTGTTCCAGGGTGGCGATGAATTGGCTGGCTTCTAGCAAGCTTTCGTGGGTGCCGGTGTCCAGCCAGGCGTAGCCGCGCGTCATGATCTGCACATTCAGTTGGCCCAGGTCCAGGTAGGCCTGGTTGACGGCGGTGATTTCGAGCTCGCCACGCGCGCTGGGCTTGACAGCCTTGGCAATGTCCACCACCTGCGGGTCATAAAAATACAAGCCGGTGACGGCGTAGTTACTTTGCGGCTTGAGCGGCTTTTCTTCAATGCTGCGGGCCTGGCCTGCGGAGTTGAAGGCCACCACGCCATAACGCTCCGGGTCTTGCACGTGGTAGGCAAAGACAGTGGCGCCCCTGGTTTGCGCGTTGGCACCGGCCAGCAGCGTGGTGAGGTCGTGGCCGTGAAAAATGTTGTCGCCCAGCACCAACGCACTGGGCGCGCCGTTCAAAAACTTTTCACCAATCAAAAACGCCTGCGCTAATCCGTCCGGGCTGGGCTGCACGGCGTACTGCAAGTTCATGCCCCACTGGCTGCCATCGCCCAGCAGTTGCTCAAAGCGCGGCAGGTCTTGCGGCGTGCTGATGATGAGAATTTCGCGCATACCGCCCAGCATGAGCGTGCTCAGCGGGTAGTAAATCATGGGCTTGTCATACACCGGCAAAAGCTGCTTGCTCATGGCCAGCGTGGCCGGGTGCAGCCGCGTGCCGGAGCCGCCGGCGAGGATGATGCCTTTGCGAGGTGTCATGAAGTCTCTTTGGATGGGGTTGAAGTCAGAACTTGGGCCAGCATCTCGTCAACGCCCTGCTGCCAATCGGGCAATTTAATGTTGAAGGCAGCTTGCAGCTTGCGGGTGTCAAGGCGTGAATTATGCGGGCGGCGGGCGGCGGTAACGAAGGCGCTGGACGGCACTGGGGCTATCTCTTGCACTGCCCAAGACAAATCGGGCCGCAATGCTTTGGCTTGGCCGATGACGTGGCGGGCGTAGGCGTGCCAGGTGGTTTCACCGCTAGCCGCCAAGTGGTAAAGCCCGGCCAGCGCGTCGACGCCTGCGCGGCTCGTTTTTTCAATGGCGGCGGCCGTGACCGCGGCAATCAGCGCGGCGCCCGTGGGCGCGCCCAACTGGTCTTCAATCACAGTCAGGCGCTCGCGCTCCTGGGCCAGCTTGAGCATGGTCTTGGCAAAGTTGCTGCCGTGTGCGGCATAGACCCAGCTGGTTCTGAAAATAATGTGCCGCGTGCAATGCGCCTGAATCAGCCGCTCGCCCTCCAACTTGGTCTGTCCGTAAATATTGAGCGGCGCGGTCGCATCGGTTTCCAGCCACGGCCGGGAGCCGCTGCCGTCAAACACGTAGTCAGTGCTGTAGTGCACCAGCCAGGCGCCCAGCGCCTGCGCTTCTTTGGCCAGCACTTCAGGCGCCAGCGCGTTGATGAGGCGGGCTTGAATGGGCTCGCTCTCGGCTTTGTCTACCGCCGTGTAAGCGGCGGCGTTGACGATGACTTGCGGGCGTAATTGGCGCACCGTCGCAGCCAGCGCGTCCAGCTGGGCAAGGTCACCACCATTCGTTCTGTCCAATGCGACCAGCTCGTCGGGCCCGGCCAAAGGCGCCAGCGCATGCTCCAGCGCCTGGCCGACCTGGCCGTTTTTGCCGAGGAGTAGGATCTTCATGCTTTGGCAGTTACCGCGTACTGCTTGTCCACCCACTCCAGGTAAGCGCCGCTTTGCACATGAGCGACCCAATCGGGGTTGGCCAGATACCAAGCGATGGTTTTGCGGATGCCGGTCTCGAAGGTTTCAGCGGGCTTCCAGCCTAACTCGCGCTGAATTTTGCTGGCGTCTATGGCGTAGCGGCGGTCGTGGCCGGGGCGGTCTTTGACGTAGCTGATTTGCGTGCTGTAACTTTGCCCGTCGGCCCTAGGGCGCAGAGTGTCGAGCAAGGCACACACAGTTTTAACGATCTCGATGTTGGGCTTTTCATTCCAGCCGCCGACGTTGTAAACCTCGCCCGGGCGGCCGGCTTCCAGCACACGGCGGATGGCGCTGCAATGGTCTTTGACGTACAGCCAGTCACGCACCTGCAGGCCGTCGCCGTACACCGGCAGCGCTTTGCCCGCCAGCGCGTTGACGATCATCAGCGGAATCAATTTCTCTGGGAAATGGTAGGGCCCATAGTTGTTGGAGCAGTTGGTAGTGAGCACCGGCAGGCCGTAGGTGTGGTGCCAGGCGCGCACCAGGTGGTCGCTGGCGGCCTTGCTGGCGCTGTAAGGGCTGTTGGGTTCGTAGCGGTGGTCTTCAGTAAACGCTGGCGCGTCTTTGGCCAAAGAGCCGTACACCTCGTCAGTAGACACATGCAAAAACCTGAATCTCGCATTCGCTTCTTCGGGCAGCTCTGCCCAATAAGCGCGCACGGCCTCCAGCAGCCTGAAAGTGCCCACCACGTTGGTCTGAATAAAGTCTTCAGGCCCATGGATAGAGCGGTCTACATGCGACTCGGCTGCAAAGTTGACCACCGCGCGCGGCCGGTGCGCGGTCAGCAGGCTGGCCACCAGCGCGCTATCAGCAATGTCGCCCCGCACCAAGGTGTGGCGCGCATCGCCCGCCAAGCCGGCCAGCGTCTCGGGGTTACCGGCGTAGGTGAGTTTGTCGAGGTTGATGACCGCCTCGCCAGACTGGGCCAGCCAGTCGAGCACGAAGTTAGCGCCGATGAAGCCGGCTCCGCCGGTGATGAAAATAGCCATGGTTACTTGAAAATCAAATTAGAAAATACGATCAAACCCTCTGCGAGCCGGCTCAGACCGCCAAGAGGCCACATTCAGTTGCCGCTGACCTTCTCTCGCTCCTGGGCTTGGTGCACCCAATCCACCACCTCGCCACTGGATTCGTAGCCCTGGACCAATTGACTTAAGAAATTACGGATGAGCGGCACGTCGTTCACGCTCATGGCCATGCGCAGCGATTCGAGTCTTTCTTGCAGCTGCGGCCAGGCCAGATACTCTTCATTGGCTTTCATGATGCGGGCATGTTGCGTTGGCTTGGGGTTGTTGCCTATCAGCAACTCTTCATAAAGCTTTTCACCGGGGCGCAGGCCGGTGATGGTGATCTCTATGTCACCCTCCGGCTGGTCTGCAGTTTTGAGCCGCAAGCCCGACATCTCCACCATGCGGCTGGCCAGGTCATGAATGCGCACCGGCTGTCCCATGTCGAGCACAAACACATCGCCGCCGGTGCCCATGGCGCCGGCCTGAATCACCAGCTGCGCCGCCTCAGGGATGCTCATGAAAAAGCGGGTGATGTCTGGATGTGTGAGCGTGATGGGCCCGCCATATTTAATCTGCTCGCGAAACAGCGGTACCACCGAACCGCTGGAGCCCAGCACGTTGCCAAAGCGCACCATGGAAAAGCATGTACGCGCGCCAGGGGCGCGAGCGCCGTCTGCATTGACAGCCGGGTTCAGCTCAGCGAGCGCCTGCAAAACCATTTCTGCCAAGCGCTTGGTGGCGCCCATGATATTGGTGGGACGCACGGCCTTGTCGGTGCTGATCAGCACAAAATTTTGCACCCCGTTGCGCGCAGCCGCCTCAGCGCATACCAGCGTACCCCACACGTTGTTGCGCAAGCCCTCTGAGGGGTTGTGCTCTACCAGGGGCACGTGCTTGTAAGCAGCCGCATGGTATATCGTGTGCGGCTGCCAGGTGTCCATGATCTCGTGCATGCGAACTTCATCACACACAGACGCCAGCAAGGGCACAATTTCGGTGGGTAGTTGCTCTGCGGAACCTTTCTCCGCCAGGGCTATCAGCTCCAGGTGTACCTGGTAGAGCGCGGCCTCGCTCATTTCTACCAGCAACAACTGTTTGGGACTGTTTTTCAAAATCTGGCGACACAGCTCACTGCCAATGCTGCCGCCCGCCCCGGTGACCAGCACCGTCTTGTTAAAGCTGTTGCGGTTGATCAGCAAGCCGTTGGGCTTGACGTTCTCGCGGCCCAACAGGTCGTCTAAGTCCAACTCGCGCACATCACTCAAGCTCACTTTGCCCGAGGCAATGTCGTTCAGGCTTGGCAAAGTGCGCACCGCCAGTTTGTGAGCGGAAAGCATGGCCAAGATGGTGTTGCGCTCTTGGCGCGAAACAGAGGGTAGTGCCAACAAAACATCGGTGACGGGCAGATCTGCCAAAACTTCAACCAGGTCTACCGGGTTGTAGATGCTCAGGCCATTGAGCACCTGGCCATGCAAGCGGTCGTCGTCGTCCAAAAAACCGACCACGCGCATCTCATGGCTGTTGACCATGGCTGCGGCGAGCTGGCGGCCAGCTCTGCCGGCGCCGTAAATGAGCACCTGAGGTAAGGCAGATTTTTGAATCTGGCTTTGGTACAAGCCCCCCAGCCACACCCGCGCCGCCGCACGCGAGGCACCCACCAGCACCAGTAATAACAATGGCTGGATCAAGCCTACCGTGCGCGGCACACCCTGCACGCCATAAAAAGTAAACACCGCAGCAAACGCAACGCCATAAAGTAGCATGGCTCGGCCTATGGCCACCATGGCAGGCAGTCCGCTGTAGCGAAAAATAGCGCGGTACAGCCCCGCTTTGACAAAGACAGGGATGGCAATAACCACAGACGCCAAGGCCGTCATTCCTAGTGGCAAAAAAATGAGGTCCGACAAGGAAAAAAACTCACCCAAACGAAGGTAAAACGCAAGCCATACGCTGAGCAAGCACAAGCCAGCGTCTGACACCAGCACGATGGTGCGCTTGGCCGGGCGCGGCAGCGCCAGCGCAGGCGTAGCCAGACTTTTGAGAAGACGGGCCAAGGTGGGGGCTGGCAAATTATTTTTCTTTTTAGTCATGTGCATAGATTAAATTCAATTGGCATCCCCTCGGCGTTGTTAAACGGATCACGCTCACGGCGAGCTTACCCCAACCCCAATGCGGCTTACGCCCCCAGGCAGAAGGCTTCTTGATTGGGTTCGATCACGCTTTCTAAAGTTTTCCCGCCTTACCTTTGGTTTCAACAATGGAACCCCCGCTTACACGGCGACTGGAACCGGAGTCGCAACCATCAAAGCAGACACAAAAGTGACAGGATTTCAACTTGCAGCGGTGGGAACGATCCCACTAAATGACAAGTTCTCAGTATTTGGAAAATTGGGCTACTCTATTTTCACCACTCAAAGCGACATCACAATTGGCACCGTTAAAAGTACTGCCTCTGAGAAAACCAACGGCGTTGGCTTCGGTTTAGGTGCATCGTACAAACTGGTTGACAACATCAGGGTTAAAGCCAGCTATGAAATGATTTCCAGCGACGTTATCGCATTCTTGGTGGGTGTTTAGATCAAGTTCTGATCTTCCTTCAGTGTTGTGAGAGGGCCGTCGCTGTGGTGGCCCTTTTTTGTTTTTTTGGAGAACTTGTCATGATCAAGACCAAAATTAACAAAAGATTTTTCAGCTGCATATTCATTGTTGCATCCAGCTTGGTTGTTTCTTCCCCTGCATTTGCGTGGTTTTTTATTATTCCCGGATCTCTGACCGATGCGATTGATGATGCCATAACGGGTGAGGAAGGTTTTCACTGCGTGAGTCGGTCCGCCAAAGTCGGAAATGTCATTAAAACGAGCACTGGACCTGGGATTGTGAAGTCACTCTCAGGCGAGTCCATCCGATGCTCTACCAATTTGAATCGACCGATTCGTGCCTTACTCGTGCCAGGCGAAGGAGTGGTCGCCGCGGATGGAAAAGCGGCGGGCCCCAAACCGCCAGCGCCAGTGCAACAACCGACGTCCAACGCAAGATTAGAGTTATCCGCTGACTGGCAGCAAAAACCCTTGGTAGCTGGACAAAATCCAAAAGTGATAATTCTTTTTGCGGTCAACAAAACTACAAATACCGCTTTAACTTTGGGAGCCATTAAGCGATCGGAGTTGGGTGATATTTCTGTGTTCGCCAAAACAAGGCCAGCCAGCCTTGCTGCAGGTTTAACGGATACCAAATAAAGTCCCGTCGAGCCGATCAAGGTGGGGCAGCTCCCTGCTTGGCGCTACACCGTGACCGGAAATATAAAGTGGGGCAAGCAGTCTGCCTGAACGTATATGGTCACCATTTACGAGTGGCGTGACGAAGTCGTCATCGTCAATACATGGACATTGGCTGCTAATTTTGAACTCCAACAAAGTGGAGTGCATCGAGCCGCCTGTCTAGTTGTTAAGACCGCTGCCTTTAAAAAGAGCAGCGGAATAAGCCCCTGCGCAATCAAAACCCCTGATCCGTCGATTGCGGCAGCAAAGGCTTGACGGATAGGCATTCCAAGCACCCGAAGGCCAATAGGGCCCTTTTGTTCAGGCTGAGGGTACGTGAAATTCGAGCTGCTTCTGCCAGACTAAACACGAGCTTTTAATTAGCGCCGTGATCAGACTTAATGCGACACCCCGTCCCGCCGCAACACCTTCACGAAGGTCAGCCACAAAATACGAACGTCAAACCAAAGGGACTGGCGCTGCAGATAGGCCGCATCCAGCTTGACCTTCTCTGGAATCGGCAACTCGTCGCGGCCATTAACTTGCGCCCAACCGGTCAGGCCAGGCACCAAAGTGTGCACACCTTGCTCTGTGCGCAAGGCAATCAAGTCTTGCTGATTGAACAGTGCCGGGCGCGGGCCCACAAAGCTCATGTCACCCGCCAGAATGCTCCACAACTGCGGCAACTCATCCAAGCTGCTTTTGCGCAAGAAAGACCCGATGGGGGTCAGGTGTGAATGGACATCAGCCAACAGATGCGTTGCAACAGCCGGAGTGCCCAAGCGCATGCTGCGGAACTTCGGCATTTTAAAAATCGCGTTGTTACGGCCAACACGGTCTGACCAGTACAGGGCGGGCCCTTTGGAAGTCAAGCGGACTGCAATCGCTACAAGCAATACAGGCACAAAGAAGATCACAGCCGCCAGACAGCCAAGAAAAAAATCAAATACTCTTTTCATACAGCCATCGTCAGCCGCAACGCCTCTCCCACAGACTCTGGCCGCGCCCAACTTAACAAACTGCGCGCCTTAGACATAAGCAGGTGCTTGCACCAGTGGGGTAATGGACCGATCTTGCCCGTCACTCACCAAAGAAGTCTGGTTAGCTGCCGGGACGATTGAATAATCAAGAAACTCTTCCGTAATTGTCTTCGAAACGCACAATGTCGTCTTCACCCAAGTAACTTCCCGACTGCACCTCGATCAGCTCCAGATCGGTCTTGCCGGGATTTTCAAGGCGATGCTTAACTCCCAGTGGAATGTAAGTGCTCTGATTTTCCGATAGCATGATCTCTTCTTCCCCCTTGGTCACCAAGGCCGTACCTTTGACAACAATCCAGTGCTCGGCGCGGTGGTGGTGCATTTGCAGGCTGAGCTTGGCGCCCGGGCGCACGGTGATGCGTTTGACTTGGTGTCGCTCGCCCATATCAACACTGTCATAAGTGCCCCAGGGCCGGGCGACTTTGCGGTGCTGGGCTGATTGCGAAATGTTGTCTGCGTCTAACCTGGCCACAACCTGCTTGACTTGCTCCACGTGGCTGCTGGCCGCGATCAATACGGCGTCTGGCGTGTCGATGACCAGCAGGTCTTGCGTGCCCAAAACCACCACCGGACGGTGGGGCGCGTGCACAAAGGTGTTGCTGGCGTGCAGCGCAAAGCCTTGGCCGTGCAGGCGGTTGCCATGGGCATCTGCGGGTGTGAGGTCGGCGACGGCGTTCCAACTGCCGACGTCGCTCCAGGCGCTGGCAAAGGGGAGCATGGCCACGTTGGGGTGCTGCTCCATGACAGCGTAGTCGATGCTCTCTGAGCGGCAGGCTGCAAATGCTTGAGGCTGCGGGCGCACAAAGCTGCCGTCTTGTGTGGCAGACGCCATGGCTAATTGGCAGGCTTGCAAAATGTCGGGTGCGTGCTGCGCCAAGGCGCTGAGCAGGGTTTGTGCAGAGCACAAGAAGATGCCGGCGTTCCAGAAGGCGCTGCCTGAAAGCAGCAAGGCTTCTGCCTTGTCTTGGGCTGGTTTTTCAGTAAAGCCTTCGACCTTGAAGGCGCCGTCTGCCCGATTGCCGCCTTGGCGGATGTAGCCGTAAGCGGTGCTGGGAAAGGTGGGCGAGATGCCAAAGGTGACGATGGCGCCTGTTTGGGCTGCGGCAACACCTTGTTTGACCACCCGCGCAAAGGCAGCGGCGTCTGGGATGTGGTGGTCCGAGGGGCAGAACAGCAGCAAGTGTTCTGGTTTTGCAGCCAACGCGGCGATAGCCATGGCGGCGGCCGTGTTGCGCGCTACGGGCTCCAGCAAGACAGTGCCCTGCACTTTGGACGCCTGCATGGCTTCAGAGACCAGAAACCGGTGCTCGTCTGAGGCGACGCAGATGACGCTTTGACTTAAAAGGCAAAGCCGCTCCAGCGTGAGCTGCAGCAAATTCTTGTTACCGATGAGCGGCACAAACTGCTTAGGGATGCTCTTGCGGCTTAGCGGCCAAAGACGTGTGCCGGAACCGCCGCAGAGGACGACGGGGGTGATGGGAGTAGGGGTGATCGTGGTGCTCATTTTTTAGACGGCTTTTCACCGTTTTGGGTGCCAATCTCCGACTTCAACATCGCAAGCTCAACTTTGAGTGTCTTGTAGTCTTGCATCTTGCCCGTCATGAAGCCGCTGGTCAGCGCTGCCTTTTCGGCAGTCCCGCTTGGCGTCATCAGGTAAACGTGGCCAAGTTTGTTTTGTTTCTGGCGGAAGTTGCTGTCTTCATGAAGTCTGGCCCGGCTACTGGTCATTGAATGGCTGTCCTGATGGCTTTGAATTGACACAACTGACGGTATGGTTAGCGCCATACCGGTTCGAAAAAACTGCATTTTTTCCACGGCAAACGTGCAAATCCATTGGCTGCCAGACAAGGCCTGTTAGAACGCAACGTAGAAGAGGCATGCATGGAAGGGATTGGAATCAACTTTGCATGCCAACTTCTCAGCGCTCAAGCCTGCTTGCTAAGACTCCCAGGCTCGATCGAGTGGAGAGCTTGCTTGCTCAGGATCTCGATAAGCACCATCACGCGCGCTATGCCGTCTGCCATTTGGTCAATAGCCTCAAGACCAGCATAGGGGCCATGGCTGATACGCAGCTGCTCACCGGGTACGAAGTGCAACGGCTGCTTGGGCAGGGTTTGCAGTTGCGCTTGGATGGCCGATACCAAAGCATCTTCTACCTTGGCCGGCACATTGCCTAAGCTGACCAGTCGGCTGACGCCGGTGGTGTATTGGATCGGGTTCCAGCTTTTGCCTTGCTGGCCAGCGTCCAGCCGTATGAAAAAGTAGCGCGGAAAAAGCGGCTCGTCCACCGGCACCAAAAGCTTGTTTTGCAGCTTTTCAACGCTGATCATCGGCAAATAACATTCAAAGCCCTGGCGCTGCAGCTTGTCTAGGGCACAGGCCTCTTGCCTAGGCTTGCTATAAATGAGGTACCAGCTGAACATGTTGAGGACCAGAGATGGCGGGTAAAAGGCTCAGGCTTGGGTTTAGTCGCTCAACCCAAGAGCGGGTCGAATGGCGGTGAGGCTAAATATCTATTACGAATATTCTACCTTTTGCCATTTTGGAAATTTTTTCGACCTCGAAAAACAACTTTAAAGGGTGGTTTTGGCCTCGCTCAGGCATTGCCCCAGCTGGGCAAAGTAATGCTCTGCCATGGGCGTAGGCTGAACGTATTTAATGCGGTTGTCCACCTCGTCGGCTACCAAGGTGAGCACGCCTTTTTGGCGCAAAGTCTTCAGGCGGCGGTGCGCGGTAGTGGAAGAGACATCCGGGGACAAGGCCATGGCTTGCAGCACGGTGATTTTTTGGCCGGCCTGCCAAACGGTGGCAAACAGGTGCAGCAGCCGCTCTTCTACGGGGTCCAGCAGCACGAAATCAGGCAACTTTCGCAAAGATTGAACCAGCTGCAAAAACTTCAGGTAGGTCTGAGAATACTGTTTTTGTTGATTCTGCATAGCCGTTCATCATAGCGTTAAAGCTTGTCGCCTAGACCAGTGTTCTTGCGATTCATATGGCTACTTTTAGAAGCTGCCGCCTAATACATCACGATGGGGCGACTTAACATCGGTGGCGCTGACTGACTTGCCAGCCTCATTCACTTTACAACCCCACACAACCGATGCCCGCCAAAAAAACCACCACCCGACCCGAAGCGAAACGCAGCGAAGCACCCCACACCGCCGGCTTGGTGCAAGACTCTGCGCAGCAAATCTGGCTGGCCGGCCTGGGTGCTTTTGCCAAGGCGCAAGAAGAAGGCAGCAAGGCTTTTCAGGGTTTGGTGAAAGAAGGCCTGAGCCTGCAACGCCAGACCAAAGCCGCAGCCGAAGAGAAACTGGCCGAAGCCAGCCGCAAGTTCAGCAGCCTGGCCGAGGCGACCACGGGCCTGAGCAGCGGCATGAGCGCCAGCCTCAGCAGCCTGGGCGCCAAGGCATCACAACCCTGGGACAAGTTAGAGAGCATTTTTGAAGAGCGCGTAGCCAAGGCACTTGCCCACCTGGGCGCACCCTCAGCCGCCGACATGGCGGCCTTGCAAGCTGAAGTGGCGGGTTTAAAGCGGCAGGTAGCCGCGCTCAGTGGCGCTTCCCAGCCGGCAAAAAGAGTAGCCAAGGCGCCCGCAAGCAAGGCCAAGGCGAGGGTGCGTTCTGCCAGCTAATGGCCTTCCCTAGTTACCCGGCCGCGCCGCCTGGGTTAGAGTGCCTTTAGACACAAGAGTCAGGAAGGCAAGCCGATGGCGAAAAAAGCGCCGCGCCGCACTGCGGAGCGCATTCTCGAGGTGACGCTGGCGCTGTTCAACCGCTTTGGCGAGCCCAATGTTTCGACCACGCTGATTTCGGCAGAGCTGGGTATCAGCCCGGGCAATCTGTACTACCACTACCCGGCCAAAGACGAGCTGATCAACGCCCTGCTGGAGCGCTATGAAAAAGCGCTGGGCGAGTTGCTGGGCGCCAGTGAGGGCGTGCGTGATGTGGAAGACGCCTGGTTTTTCATGCACACGCTGTTTGAGCGTATCTGGGAATACCGGTTTTTGTACCGCGACCTCAACGACCTGCTGAGCAAAAACCGAAAGCTTGAAACGCATTTTCAGCGCATCATTGACAACAAGACCCGCGCCGTCAAAGCCATGCTGGCCAGCATGACGCTGCACCGCGCCATAAGCATGGACTCGCGCCAGACCGAGCCCACAGCCACCAGCATGGTGGTGGTGCTGACCTACTGGCTGAGCTTTGAATACGTGCGCAACCCGCGCCACGCGCTAGAGCCCGAAAACGCCCAAACCGCCCTGCTGCGCGGCGCCCACCACGTGCTCAACCTGCTGATCCCCTACCTGGAGCCCGTGCAACGCCTGCACTTGCAAGCGCTGGTGGATGCCTATACCAGCCGGGATGAGGGGGATGGATCCCCGCCTGCGCGGGGATGACGCTAGGAATCCATCCCCTGCCCCCTTCAACCCCTCAAGCTGCCGCGTTAACCACCGGCCGCTGGGCGGCGATCGCCAGCAGGCCGTCGAAGATCAAGCTGTCTACCAGTTCAAACTGGCAGGACATGCTGGGGGCCATTTTCCAGCCGGCGCCGCCTGTCATCAGGCACACCGGTTCTTCGCCGCAATGGCGCATGACGTTGTCGACCATGCGCTGCACTGCGCCGGCAATGGCGAAGGTGCCGCCGCTGGTGAGGGCGTCGCTGGTGTTGACGGGGAAATCTTTGACGTCGCCGGTGGGCACACGCAAACCGGCCGTGCCCGACTCGAGCGCGCGCAGCATGATGCCGTGACCGGGCAGGATGAAGCCGCCTAAAAATCGACCCGTGGCGTCCAGCGCCTCCACCGTCACAGCCGTGCCGACCATCACCACGACGCAGGGTTTTTGAATGCCTTGGGCCAGCAGCCGGTGCCGCGCACCGATCAAGGCCACCCAGCGGTCTGCGCCCAGGCGAGCCGGGTGCTGGTAACCGTTGGTCACGCCGGCCTCTTGCGATGAGGGCACCACCCAGCGGGGCTGCGCCTCCCAGTGCTCCATCTGCTCGGCGACCCGCCGCTTGACCGCGTCACCGGCAACGATGCAACCCAAAATAAGCGCTGGCTCGGGCATGCGGCTGAACTCGTCATCGGCTAGTTTGTCGATATTCTCTAAAAACACCGCCCCGTGCGCCAGCAAACGCGCGCCCGTCACGGGCGCCTCGTAGTGCGCCCATTTCAGTCGTGTGTTGCCTACGTCCAGCGCCAGGAATGTCATGGCGCGGATTATGAACACTTTCAAAACGCGGGAAGAGGGGCGATGGATGCAGGGATCCATCAGCGAATCGTTTTTTTAGTTTTGCCGCCAGGGCAAACCTCTTTGGCGCCAGCCGGCTAAGTGGTTGCGTTGGCCTGATGCGTCCGGGTCGCCTTCGAAGCCTTCGAGTACGTTGTAGGCTTGCAAACCCAGCTCGGTGGCGCGTTGGGCTGCGGCGATAGAGCGCACGCCGCTGCGGCACAGCATCAGGACTTTGTGGCCGGCGGGCACGGCGGCGATGAGGCCGGCGTCAAAGCCGGGGTTCAGAGCCATGCCGGGCCACTGCTTCCAGGCCAGGGCCAAGGCGCCGGGCACAAAGCCGACCCATTCGCGTTCGGCGTCAGTGCGCACGTCCACCAGCACCGCTTGGCCGGCCTGCAGCCATTGCCAGGCCAAGTGGGGCGAAATGTCTCCGGCGTAGCCAGCAGCAGGCAAAGGGCCGTCTTGCGGATTGAGCTGGTCTGTCGTGGTAGGTGTCGTCATGGCTGCATTTTCCCCAAAACCAAGCTTGACATTGGTTTCAAGTGCTTATTGAAATTATTTCCAGCCAGCCAACCATAAATCAGTGGAAACCCTCTTGTTTTCCCCTTGTTTAATGATTGATCATCATAGGTTAAACAGCCTTACCCTTTATTTTTTAACTGGAGACTCATAGATGATCGACAACAAAACCCCACGCCGCCGCGGCCTTCTCAAGGGCGCCGCCATTGCTGCGGGCGCCATGAGCGCACCGATGATCGCCAATGCCCAGGCCGGCCCGATCTCTATGCGCTGGCAGAGCACTTGGCCAGCCAAGGACATCTTCCACGAATACGCTCTGGACTACGCTAAGAAGGTCAATGACATGACCGGCGGCGACCTGAAGATTGAAGTGCTGCCAGCCGGTGCTGTGGTGCCGGCCTTCGGTTTGCTCGAAGCTGTTTCTAAAGGTACGCTGGACGGCGGCCACGGCGTGCTGGGCTACCACTACGGCAAGCAAAACGCGCTGGCCCTGTGGAACTCCGGCCCGGCCTTCGGCATGGATGCCAACATGGTGCTGGCATGGCACAAGTACGGCGGCGGCGCTGAGCTGCTCGCCAAGCTGTACGCTTCGATCGGCGGCAACGTGCAGTCTTTCCTGTACGGCCCGATGTCCACACAGCCTCTGGGCTGGTTCAAAAAGCCCATCACCAAGTCCACTGACTTCAAGGGTCTGAAGTTCCGTACCAACGGCCTGGCCATTGACCTCTTTACCGCCATGGGCGCTGCTGTGAACGCACTGCCAGGCGGCGAGATCGTGCCCGCCATGGACCGCGGCTTGCTGGATGGCGCCGAGTTCAACAACGCCACCTCTGACCGTATTCTGGGCTTCCCTGACGTCTCCAAGGTCTGCATGCTGCAAAGCTATCACCAGAGCGCTGAGACTTTCGAGATCATGTTCAACAAGACCAAGTACGACGCGCTGCCAGCCAAGATGAAAGCCATCATTGCCGGCGCCACCGAGGCCGCTTCGGCTGACATGTCTTGGAAAGCGGTTGACCGCTACTCCAAAGACTACATCGAGCTGCAGACCAAGGACAAGGTTAAGTTTTACAAGACGCCAGACGCTATCTTGCAAGAGCAGCTCAAGCTGTGGGACAACATCCTCAC
>JBIKHX010000157.1:0-5253 GCA_044361945.1 Polaromonas sp.
AGAGCGTATCAGGGTCCAGCTTGGCGAGTGATTTTTCAAGCAAGCTGGCCTCAGCGGCGGGCAGATCCGGTGGTGGTGCAAACAGGTCCACCTGGGCGCGGGCGTCGGTTTGCTGCTGCTCCAGCGCGCTCAGTGCATGGCGGGCATGGTTGACCACCGCCGCTGGCACGCCGGCGAGTTTGGCCACCGCAATGCCGTAGCTGCGACTGGCCGGGCCGGCTTCGATGTGGTGTAAAAAAACAATGTCGGCACCCGACTCAACGGCGCTCACATGCACGTTGACGGCGCTGTGGTGTTTGGTCGGAAACTCGGTCAGCTCAAAATAATGCGTGGCAAACAGCGTGAAGGCCTGCGTCTTGTTGTGCAGATAAGCCGCAATGCCGCCGGCCAGCGCCAGGCCGTCAAAGGTCGAGGTGCCGCGGCCGATCTCGTCCATCAGCACCAGCGAGTGCGGCGTGGCGGCGTGTAATATCTGCGCGGCCTCGGTCATCTCGAGCATGAAGGTGGACTGCGCGTTGGCCACGTCGTCGGCCGCACCGATGCGCGTGTGAATGGCGTCGATCGGCCCGAGCCGGCAGCTGCTGGCCGGCACATAAGAGCCTATGGATGCCAGCAGCACGATCAGCGCAACCTGGCGCATGTAGGTGGACTTGCCGCCCATGTTGGGGCCGGTGATGACCTGCATGCGGCTTTTGGCGCCGAAGTGGCAGTCGTTGGCAATGAAGCTGCCGCCACCGGTTTCGGCCAGCCGCGCCTGCACCACCGGGTGGCGCCCTGCGACGATCTCGATGCACGGCTCTTTGACAAACACCGGCGCAGCCCAGTCAAGCGTGAGCGAGCGTTCGGCCAGCGCGCACAGCGCGTCCAGCGAGGCGATAGCGCGGGCCAGCCGGCTCAGCGCGGGCACAAATTCTTGCAGCTGGTCCAGGAGTTCTTCGTACAAAAACTTTTCGCGTGCCAGCGCACGCTCTTGCGCCGACAGCGCCTTGTCTTCAAAGGTCTTGAGCTCGGGCGTGATGAAACGCTCTGCGTTTTTCAGTGTCTGGCGACGCCGGTAGTCGTCGGGCACCTTGCTGGCCTGGCCTTGCGTGACTTCAATGTAGAAACCGTGCACTCGGTTGAACTGCACGCGCAGGTTGGCAATGCCGGTGCGGGCTCTTTCGCGGGCTTCCAGGTCCAGCAAAAAGGCGTCACAGTTGGTCTGTATGCCGCGCAGCTCGTCCAGGTCAGCGTCGCAGCCGTGGTTGATGACGCCACCGTCGCGCACCAGGGCCGCCGGCTCGTCCAAAAGGTAGCGCACCAGCAGGGCCGCGCAGGCGGGCGGGGCTTGCAGGTCTTCAAAAATCTTTTGCAGCAGATAGGGCGTCCCATGCTCTGTGGCCATAGGCGGCTGCGAGTCGGACCTCAAGCTGAGTTGCTCGGCTTTGTGCAGGGTGTCGCGCAGCGCGATGAGCTCGCGAGGGTGCACCTGGCGCAAGGCGATGCGCGCGGTGATACGCTCGACGTCGCTGCAGCCCTTCAGGCGCGCGCGAAGCGTTTGCTGTAAGCCGGCGCGCAGAGTGCTGATGGTTTCGAGCCGGGCCACCGCCTGGCTGCGCTCGCGGCGCGGCGACAGCAACCAGTTTTTGAGCAAGCGGCTGCCCATACCGGTGGTGCAGGTGTCCAGCAGTGAAAAGAGGGTTGGTGAATCTTCGCCGCGCAGGGTCTGCGTCAGCTCCAGGTTGCGGCGCGTGGTTTGCGGCAGCTCAATCAGCTCGCCGGCGCGCACCACCTGCAGACTGTGCACATGGCTGAGGGCGCGTCCTTGCGTGTGTTCGGCGTAACCCACCAGCGCCGAGGCGGCGGCCTGCGCCTCGCCCAAGGCCTCAGCGCTAAAGGATGACAGCGACGCCACCTGCAACTGCGCCAGCAGCCGGCGCACGCCCAGCGCCGCATCAAACTGCCAGGCGGGGCGCGCGGTCAGCGTGGCGCTGCCGGCTGCGCCGCTCTGGCGCAAGGCTTTGAGGCGCGCTTCAAAAGCCGGCGTCACGTCCACGTTGTAAAGCAGCTCGCTGGGCGCGATGCGCGCCACCCAGGCCTCGACTTCCTCGCTGGCGCACTGCGCCAAGTGAATCTCGCCTTGCGTCACGCTCAGCCAGGCCAGTCCGCAGGTGTTGCGGCTGCCCTGGTGCAGGGCCAGTAAAACGGATTCGGTTTTGTCGGACAGCAGTTCGGTGTCGGTCAGCGTGCCCGGCGTGACCACGCGCACCACCTTGCGCTCGACCGGCCCCTTGCCTGTGGGCTCGCCCATTTGCTCGCAAATGGCGACCGACTCGCCAAGCTTGATCAGCTTGGCCAGGTAGCCTTCGACCGAATGAAATGGCACGCCGCACATGGGGATGGGCACACCGGCCGACTGACCGCGGTGGGTCAGGGTGATGTCGAGCAGGCTGACGGCTTTTTCAGCGTCGCTGAAAAACAGTTCGTAAAAGTCGCCCATCCGGTAAAACAGCAGCGTGTCCGGATGGTCGGCCTTGAGCGTCAGGTACTGGCGCATCATGGGCGTGTGATCGGGATATTCGGCTGTCATGGGGCTGGATGTCGCTGAACAGGGACGTTGCGTTCGTGATGACGGTCAATGCTTTCGATGGGGGTGGCTCAGGCAGCGCCGGTGCGCGGCTTCTTGCTGCTGAGCGTACCTTTTGCAGCGCGCGGCGCCTCGGCCGGGGCGCTGGCGTCTGTCTCATCCTCGCTGTCTTGTTGCAGTGCCTGCCGTACCTTGGCTTTGTCACCCGCACCGGCAAATTTGCTGTACTTGCCCAGGGTGGACACCAGCTGCGCATAAATGCGCGGGTTGCCGGCTACGCATTCGGCCTGGTCTAAAAAGTCGGCCTCTCCCGTGTAGTTGCCTACCAGCCCGCCAGCTTCGGTTACCAGCAGTGAGCCGGCCGCCACGTCCCAGGGTTTAAGGCCGGTTTCAAAAAAACCGTCGTTAAAGCCCGCTGCGGTGTAGGCCAGGTCGAGCGCAGCCGCGCCCGGGCGTCGCACGCCGGCGCACTGGCTCATGACTTCGCCGAGCATGTGGAGGTAGGGCTTGAGTTTGTCGCCCGGGCGAAACGGAAAGCCGGTGCTGATCAGGCAGTCTTTGAGCAGCTCGCGTTTGGCAACGCGGATGCGGCGGTCGTTCATGTAGGCGCCGCGGCCTTTGGTGGCGCAAAACAGGTCGTTGCGGGTGGGGTCGTAAACAACGGCCTGCTCGACCTTGCCGCGCACGGCCAGGGCAATGCTGACGCAGTAAACCGGAAAACCGTGAATGAAGTTGGTGGTGCCGTCCAGCGGGTCAATGATCCAGACGAACTCTGAGTCTTTGGCACCGTGCTCGCTGCCCGATTCCTCCGCCAGGATGCCGTGGCCGGGGTAGGCCGTCAGCAGCGTCTCGATGATGGCCGCTTCTGCAGCCTGGTCGATCTCGGTGACGAAATCGTTGGTCTGCTTGGCCGAAACACGAACCGACTCGACGTCGAGGGCGGCGCGGTTGATGATGGCGCCGGCGGCGCGCGCAGCCTTGACGGCCACGTTGAGCATGGGGTGGAGATTGGACATGGACGGTAAAAAAGAGCGAAAGGGCTGCCAGGCCGGTGACCGGAGGGCAGGTGACAATAGGCGCATTTTACGGCGCTTCACGCTGCCGGGGCCCACAGGGGCCGTCAGCATGCCCCGGATGAACCCATGAAAACCCGCTTTATCCTGATCAACACCAGCCATGCCGGCAATGTGGGCGGCACCGCACGTGCCATGAAAGTGATGGGTTTTTCAGACCTGGTGCTGGTGGCGCCGCGCTGGGCCAATGTGCTCAACCGCGAAGAAACCATTCAGCGCGCCAGTGGCGCACTCGATGTGTTGAAGAACGCCCGCGTGGTGGACACGCTGGACGAGGCACTGGACGGCATGACGCATGTGTGCGCCACCGCCATGACGCCGCGCGACTTCGGCCCGCCCACAGTGATGCCGCGCGCCCACTTTGCAGCCCTCACGTCGTTGGCGTCGCAGACAGCGGGCCAGCGGCCCGAATCTGTGGCTTTTTTATTTGGCTCCGAGCGTTTTGGCATGCAAAACGAAGACGTTTACCGCTGCCACGCCTGCCTGAGCATTCCGACCGACCCGAATTTCGGCTCCCTCAACCTGGCGGCGGCGGTGCAATTGATTGCCTACGACTGGCGCGAGGCGCTGGGCGGCTTTGCTGTGCAGCCGGCCACGCAGCCGGCGCGCCTGGCTGACGCGGCTGAGGTCGCGGGCATGCTCGGGCATTGGGAGCAAGCGCTGGCAGATATCGGGTTTTTAGACCCGCAAGCGCCCAAAAAACTCATGCCCAGGCTCAACCAGTTGTTCAACCGCGCGCAGCTCTCGCCGGAAGAAATCCACATCTTGCGCGGGGTGGCCAAAGCCATGCAGCAGGCCGCTGCCGGCCCCAAGTAGACTTGGGGCCATGTTTTCCCGACTCCGCTCCGACGTCCAGTGCATTCTGGAACGTGACCCCGCCGCCCGCACCGCCTGGGAGGTGCTGACCTGCTACCCCGGTATTCATGCGCTCATCCTGCACCGCCGCGCCCACTGGTGCTGGACGCACGGGCTCAAGTGGTTGGGCCGCTTTATTTCGCATCTATCGCGCGGCATCACTGGCATTGAGATTCATCCCGGCGCCAAGATCGGCCACTGTGTGTTTTTTGACCACGCCATGGGCGTGGTGGTGGGCGAGACGGCCGAGATCGGGGACGGCTGCACCATTTACCAGGGCGTCACGCTGGGCGGTACCTCGCTTTACAAGGGCGCCAAACGGCACCCGACGCTGGGCCGCAATGTGGTGGTGGGCGCAGGCGCGCAGGTGCTGGGCGGCTTCACGGTCGGGGACGGTGCGCGCATCGGCTCGAACGCGGTGGTCGTCAAACCCGTGCCGGCCGGCGCTACAGCCCTTGGCAACCCGGCGCGCATCATTCAGGCCGAAGCCGATGTGAAGCGTGAAGAGGCCGCCAGCCAGATGGGTTTTTCAGCTTACGGCGTGACGCAAAACGATGACCCGCTCTCGCAAGCCATGCGCGGCCTGATCGACAACGCCGCCGGCCAGGAACATCAGATTGCGTTGCTCTGGAGAGCGCTGGAGCAGTTGCAGGGCTCGCCAACGCGGCCTGGCAAAGACTGCGTGCCCAGCGACGCGGCGCGCCAGGAAAGTTTTGAGGCCGACAAGCTCAACCAGCTGATGGGCAAGTAGGGCTTCAG
>JBIKHX010000158.1:0-5244 GCA_044361945.1 Polaromonas sp.
GCGCGATGGCGCTGGGTATTCCGATTGCTTTTTCATTGCTCTTGTGTGGCGCCGCCTTGATGTGGCACCTGAACATGTTCGACCCGCAGATCCTGGCGCAAAACGTCATCAATGGCGCGGACAGTTTTCCGCTGCTGGCGGTTCCGTTTTTCATGCTCGCCGGCGAGGTAATGAACGCCGGTGGTTTGTCGCGGCGCATTGTCAATTTCGCGCTCACGCTGGTCGGCCACATTAAGGGCGGCCTGGGCTATGTGGCCATTGTGGCGGCCGTGATGATGGCCGCGCTGTCGGGCTCTGCCGTGGCCGATGCGGCGGCCTTGACCGCCTTGCTGCTGCCCATGATGGTGGCGGCCGGTCATGACAAGGGCCGCTCGGCCGGTTTGCTGGCTTCGGCCAGCATCATTGCGCCCATCATTCCGCCCAGTATCGGTTTTGTGATTTTTGGCGTGGCCGCCAACGTCTCGATATCCAAGCTCTTCATGGCCGGCATTGCGCCCGGCATCATGCTGGCCGCCGCTTTGTGGGCCACCTGGTGGTGGGTGGCGCGCAAAGAGCAGGTGGCTGTGCCGCCGCGTAAGACAGGGCCCGAAGTGTGGATCGCTTTCAAGGACGCCACCTTTGCCTTGGTGATGCCGGTGATCGTGGTGGTGGGCTTGAAGTTCGGCGTCTTCACGCCCACTGAAGCGGCCGTGGTGGCTGCCGTCTACGCGATTCTTGTTTCGACGCTGATCTACCGCGAGCTCAAGTTCAGTGATTTGTACGGCTTGTTTTTAGCAGCCTCCAAGACCACCGCGGTGATCATGTTTCTGGTGGCCGCTGCCATGGTCTCGGCCTGGCTGATCACGGTGGCGCAGTTGCCGGCCGAAGTCGTTAAGCTGCTGCAACCGCTGCTGGACAGTCCGCGGCTCTTGATGTTTGCCATCATGGTGCTGGTCATTTTAGTGGGCACAGCCATGGACATGACGCCGACCATCTTGATTTTGACGCCGGTGCTGATGCCCCTGGTCAAAGCGGCCGGCATTGACCCGGTGTATTTCGGCGTGCTGTTCATTATCAACAATGCCATCGGACTGATCACCCCGCCGGTGGGTACCGTTCTTAACACGGTGGCCGGTGTCGGCAAGGTCAGCATGGACGTGGTGACCCGTGGCGTGATGCCTTTCATGCTGGCGCAGTTTGCCGTGATGTTTTTGATGGTGCTGTTCCCGCCGCTTGTCATGGTGCCGGCACGCTGGTTTTACTAAAACAGTTTTTTCTTTGCAGGGTGTGTTTTGTACGCCATGTTCTGCAACCTTTTAACTCGCGTACTTTGAAACATTTCCAGGAGACAACATGAAACGTCTGATGATCAAAACTCTGGTGGCCGCCGCCGCTCTCGCCGCTTTTGGCTTGGCATCTGCCCAAGAGGTGCGCGAGCACACCATCAAGTTCGCCACGCAAAACCCCAAAGGTCATCCGATCATGGTCGGCATGGAAAAATTTGCTGAGATTGTCACGGCCAAGTCCGCCGGCAAGATCAAGGTCAACTTGTTCCCAGCCGGCGTGCTGGGCGGTGACGCACCCAACGTGTCGGCCGTGCAAGGCGGCACCATTGAAATGGTCTCGCTGAATTCTGGTATTTTGGCTAGCCAGGTCAAGGAGTTCGCGCTGTACGACTTCCCCTTCCTGTTTGCCAACGCCAAGGAGGCTGACGCCGTGGTGGACGGCCCCTTCGGCAAAAAGATGCACGACAGGCTGCAGGAAAAAGGCATTGTGGGCATCGCCTACTGGGAGCTCGGCTTTCGCAACATGACCAACTCCAAGCGCGCTATCAACAAGGTGGAAGACCTGGCCGGCCTGAAGATTCGCGTCATCCCTAACCCGATCAACCTGGACTGGGTCAAGGCCCTGGACGCTAACCCAACACCGATGGCTTTCGGCGAGGTCTATGGTGCGATGGAATCCAAAGCCATCGACGGCCAGGAAAACCCGCTCAACGTGATTCTGGCCAACAAGTTTGCTGAAGTGCAAAAACACCTGACGCTGACCAACCACGTCTACAACCCGCAGTCGGTCATCGTCAGCAAAAAGTTCTGGGACGGCCTGAACGCCGCTGAGAAAAAAATCATCACCGACGCTGTTGCCGAAGCGACGCAGACCCAGCGCAAAGTAGCGCGTGACGCTGCCAGTGGCAACCTGGCCGATCTGAAGAAAGCCGGTATGCAAGTCACCGAACTGCCCGCCGCTGAAATGACCAAGCTGCGCGACAAGATGAAGCCCGTCATTGCCAAGTACTCGGCCAGCGTAGGCGAAGCCACCGTCAATGAAATGATGGCTGAGCTCGCCAAGCAGCGGAGGTAAATCGCCTGGTGCCGGCCCGCCCGCTTCGGGCAGGCTGGCACTTTCGCATTGACCATGACACGGACGCGCATCGCAATTGCCGGCGCAGGCTACATCGGGCAGGCCCACATGGCTGTGGTCCGGGCCAGTGCGAGCGTCATGTTGTCAGCTGTTGTCGATCCCTCGCCGGCTGCTGCTGCTCTAGCGGCCGAAGCCGGTGTTCCGCTCTACCAGAGCCTTGAAGAATTACTCACCAGAGACAGACCCGATGGTCTGATTCTGGCGACTCCCAACCCTTTGCATGTGCCGCAGGCACTTCAATGCATAGACGCCAAATTACCGATCCTGCTGGAAAAGCCGATCGCCACCAACGTAGCCGAAGGCGCGCAGCTGGTGCAGCGCGTTAAAGAAACCGGTGCCCGAGTGTTGATAGGTCATCACCGCGCGCACAGCCCTATCATGGCCAAGGCGTGCGAGGTGATCGCTTCCGGCCAACTCGGCCAGTTGGTGGCCGTGATGGGCAGTGCCACATTTCTCAAGCCCGACCACTATTTCGCAGATGCACCCTGGCGCCGAGAGCCTGGTGCCGGCCCGATCTTGTTGAACATGATTCACGAGGTGCACAACCTGCGCATGATGTGCGGTGACATTTTGGCTGTGCAAGCTTTCGCCTCGCACGCCTCGCGTGGCTTTGCGGTTGAAGACACGGTATCCATCAACCTGCGCTTTGCCAGCGGCGTGCTGGGCAGCTTTTTGTTGTCGGACACCGCAGCTTGCGCGCGCAGCTGGGAGCAGACCAGCCGCGAAAACAAAGCCTACGCGAGCTATGACGACGAAGACTGCTACGTCGTCACCGGCACCAATGGCAGCCTGTCGGTGCCCACCATGCGATTAAAAACTTACCCGCGGCCGCAAGACCGGTCGTGGTGGAAAGAGTTTGAAGTCGGCGTCGTAGACATGGTGCGTGACGATCCGCTCAAACACCAGATGGAGCACTTCGGCTGCGTCGTGCGCGGCGAGGCCGAGCCGCTGGTCAGCGCGCAAGACGGTTTGTTGAACCTGCGCATCACCGAAGCTATTGTCGAAGCCACCCGAAGCGGTCAGACTGTTAGTCTTCAAGCTTGAGGCCGTGACGGACTCACCAGCGCCCACCCTTTAATCGGCATTCACTTCAAGGAAAACCCATGAAAATTCTCATGCTCCACGGTATCAACCACAACATGTTCGGCAAACGTGATCCGGCGCAGTACGGCACCATCACGCTGGACGAAATCAATGCCTCGCTGGTCAGCCTGGGCAAAGAGCTGGGCACCACCATTGAAGCCTTTCAGACCAACAGCGAAGGAGATATGTGTGAGCGTATTCACAAGGGCTACGCCGATGGCGTGGACGCGGTGCTGATCAACGCCGGCGCCTGGACGCATTACAGCTACGGCATTCGCGATGCGCTGGCCATCCTGACCTGCCCGATTGTGGAGCTGCACATGTCCAACATCCATGCCCGCGAAGCCTTTCGCCACGTGTCAGTGTTCGCCGAAATCGTCAAGGGTCAGATCTGCGGCTTCGGCGTGGACAGCTACCTGCTGGCCCTGCGTGCCGCGGTGTCGGCCGCCAAATCCGCCAAATAAATCGCCTTCATCTTCATTGCGTCTTCATGCTCATCAACGGCCACACCGAAGTCATTGCCCACATTGGATTTCCGACACATGCCTTCAAGGCGCCGATGATCTACAACCCCTACTTTGAACAGCAGGGGATCAATGCACTGGTGGTGCCCATGGGTTGCAAGGCAGAGGACTACCCGGTCTTTCTGCGCGCCATCTTCAAGCTGAGCAATATCCGTGGTGCGCTGATTACCATGCCGCACAAGGTCAGCACGCTGTCTTTGGTGGACGAGGTTTTGCCGGCGGCCGCCATTGCCGGTGCCTGCAACGCGGTCCGACTGGGCCCGCAAGGCCAGTTGCAGGGCGACATGTTTGACGGCGAAGGTTTTGTGCGCGGTGTGCTGCGCAAAGGCTTCAAGCTGCAAGGTACGCGCGTGCTGGTGGCAGGCGCAGGCGGTGTGGGTTCTGCCATTGCCGCCTCTTTGGCTGCAGCCGGCGTTGCGGCCATCAGCTTGTTTGACGTCAACGCTGCTGCGGCCGAGGCGCTGGCCGGCCGCTTGCGCGCCCACTATCCCGAGCTGCAAGTGAGCTCCGGCAGCAATGACCCGGCCGGGCATGCGCTGGTGGTCAATGCCACGCCCATGGGCATGAATGAGGGCGACTCCTTGCCCATGGATGTGTCGCGGATTGCGCCGGGCACCTTTGTCGGCGAGGTGGTCATGCGCACTGAAATGACGGCGTTTTTAAACGCGGCCCGGGTGCGCGGCTGCCCGGTGCAGGTCGGCTCGGATATGCTCTTTGAGCAGATACCTGCTTACTTGGAGTTTTTCAATTTACCCACCACCACCCCTGATGTACTGCGCGCTGTTGCGCGCTTGCAGTACTAAGCCTGGCGAAGCGAACTTGCCCGCAACCCCTCAGGCCCGCCAATGACACGTCTGAGTCGCGATCAACAAGGCATCTTGCTGGTGACCTTGGCTATGGCCTGCTTTACCGGCGTCGATGGCATGGTCAAGTACCTGGGCGCTTTGCTGCCTTTGGTTGTGGTCATGTGGTTTCGCTACATGTTTCAGATGACCATCACCGCTGCGGTGTTGTTGCCGCGGCGTGGTCGTAGCTTGTTTAAAACCCGCCACCCCAGGTTGCAAGTCTTGCGCGGCGTGTCGCTGGTAGTGTCAACTTCCTTGGCATTTTTGAGTCTGCGCTACATGCCGGTGGCCGAGTTCACCGCCATCCTGACGCTCACGCCCATGGTCATCACGCTGGTGTCGGTGCGCGCCATGGGCGAGCGGGTGTCCCGGCTGCGCTGGTTGTTGCTGGC
>JBIKHX010000159.1:0-5238 GCA_044361945.1 Polaromonas sp.
GAGCGTGGACACGCACCTGCCGGATGTGCCGGCGCAGCATCTCACGCCAGAGGCTTTGCGGGCGCGTTTTCGCAGCCCCCCTGTCTGGACGCCCGAAAGCAGCGTTGAAAAGAAATTCGGTGACCGTCAGCCCGCACCGGCGGCGGTGCTGATTGCGCTGGTCATGCGCCAGGAACTGACGCTGCTGCTGACCGAGCGGAGCTTGAATTTATCAACCCACTCCGGGCAGATCTCTTTTCCCGGCGGGCGCACCGATGAGGGCGACAGTGACCCTGTGCACACGGCCTTGCGCGAGGCAGACGAAGAAATAGGTTTGCCGGCCAGTCATGTGGAAGTGCTGGGCAGTCTGCCTATTTACGTCACCGGCACGGCTTTCATCATCACCCCCGTGGTGGCGCTGGTGCGGCCCGGCTTTGAGCTCAAGCCCAATCCGGCTGAGGTGGCCGATGTTTTTGAAGTTCCCCTGAGCCACCTCATGAGCCCGGCCAATCACCGCCGTCACGCTTTTGAATTCGATGGCGCTGTGCGTCAATGGTTCTCGATGCCTTACACCAGCAGTGACCCGGCCCATCCCAAGGAGCGCTATATCTGGGGTGCCACGGCCGCGATGCTTCGCAATTTTTACCGTTTCATGGCGTCCTGAACCATGTGCATGAATTGGTCAGCTTGGAATGGCCCGGCGCTGACGCTGCGCCGTTATGATTTGGCATGAGCTTTTTTGCCGTTCTGTTTGCCCTGCTGATGGAGCAGGCTCGGCCCCTGTCGCCGGGTAATTCCCTGCATGCAGGTGTGCGCGCCTGGACGCGATGGTCCAGCCGCAACCTGGACGCGGGTCGCCAACAGCATGGCTGGCTGGCTTGGTCCATGGCGGTGCTGCTGCCGGCGCTGCTGGCTTGTGGCATCCACTGGCTTTTGTGGAGCGTGCACGGCTTGCTGGCTTTTGTCTGGAGCGTGCTGGTCTTGTACGCGTCTTTGGGTTTTCGCCAGTTCAGTCACCATTTCACAGCCATCCGCGATGCCCTGGACATGGGCGACGAACAAGCCGCGCGTCAGATGCTGGCCGATTGGCAGCAGGTCGATGCCAGTTTGTTGCCCCGCAGCGAGATCGTGCGCCATGTCATTGAACATTCGGTGCTGGCTGCGCACCGCCATGTTTTTGGCGTTTTGAGCTGGTTTTGTATTTTGGCTGCCTTGGGCCTGGGCCCGACGGGCGCAGTGCTTTACCGTTTGAGCGAGTTCGTTGCGCGTTACTGGAGCTACAAGTTCCGCGCCTCGGGCGAGGGTGCCAGCCCGGCCCTGCAACAGGCGGCGATGGTGGCTTGGGGGGTGATTGATTTTTTACCGGCCCGCCTCACGGCCTTGGGCTTTGCGGTGGTCGGCAGCTTTGAGGACGCCATCGACAGCTGGCGCTACTACACACAGGGCTTTGCGCTTGACGCCAAGGCCGCTTCGCCACTTCGCAATGATGGTGTTGTGCTGGCGGCCACGGCGGGTGCGGTCAATGTGCGCCTGGGCGGCAGTGCCTTGAAGGCGATTCGTCTGCCCTTTGCCCCGGGCGATGACAATGCGGTGCCGCAGGCCACCCAGGCCACACCCGGGCGCGAACCTGAGCTGGCGCATCTGCGCAGCATCGTGGGACTGGTCTGGCGCTGCGTGGTGCTGTGGATGGTGTTGTTGGCGCTGCTCACGCTGGCGCGCCTGATCGGCTAAAGATAGCCGCGGTCGGGGCTTGCGGCTGCTCAGTAACGCGTTTGCGACAACTCGGCGAACAGCTCGCCGTACAAACGGTAGCGGCTGGCGCTGATGCTGCTGGCGCTATCGCTGCGGTTCAGCTCCGCAATCACGCCGCAGCCAGGCTCATGCAGGTGCGTGCAGTTGTAGAACTTGCAGTCTTGGGCATGGACTTTGAGGTCGGGCATGTAGCCGGCCAGGAGCATGGGCTCGATGTGGTGCAGCCCGAATTCCTGAAAACCCGGTGAGTCAATCAAGGCGGTGCTGCGGCCGGCGTCGATCCAATACAGCGTGGTGCTGGTGGTGGTGTGCTTGCCGGAGTTCAGCGCCTGTGAAATCTCTGCTGTCAGCACGTGTGCATGCGGTACCAAGAGATTGGTCAGGCTGCTTTTGCCGGCCCCCGAGGGACCCAGTACCAAGGTCTTTTTCCCTAGCATCAGCGGCATCAAAGACTGCACCGGAGTCTGCTCCGGGTCGTCCTGTGCTTTGGGTTTGATGGCCAGCGACAGCATCTGGTAACCCATGGCGCGGTAGGGGGCCAGTTTGGCCCAGGCACGACCAAAGGGCTCGGTCAGGTCGCTTTTATTCAGCGCAATGACGGGGCGTATACCGGTGGCCTCGGCGGCAATGAGCGCGCGCGTGAGTTGATTTTCAGAGAACTCTGGCTCGGCCGCCATCAAAATGAGCACCTGGTCCAGGTTGGCCGCGAAGGACTTGGTGCGCAGCTCGTCCTGCCGGTAAAACAGGTTGTCGCGCGGCTCGACTTTTTCAATGGTGCCTTCGTCTTCTGAGGGCAGCCAGCGCACCCGGTCACCGACCACTGCCTGGCCTTTTTTGCCGCGCGGGTGGCAAATGACGCGCTCGCCGTCCGCCTTTTCAACCAGCACGTGCCGACCGAAACCTGCGACCACCAGGCCCGCTTGCGTGCCCGAGACGGCGGGCCGGCTCGCGCCGGCCGGTTTGCCGGAAGGCTTCAAGCCATCAAGGCGTCAACCTTGGACGCGCAAAAGAAATCACTGACAGTGATGCCGTTCACATCATGCGTGTGAAAGCGCACAGTGCATTGTTTGTAGCTCAGTGCCAGGGCCGGGTGATGGTCTTCGGCGTTGGCAATGAAAGCCACCGCATTCGCAAAACCCATGGTCTGGTGAAAGTCTTTGAAGTTGAAAGATTTTTCCAGCGCACCATCGATCAGTCGCCAGCCCAGCGCTTGCTCGCCATTGAGTTGGCTCAGCTGTGTGACGATTTCGGTCGCGCTCATAGCGCGCCGACCCAGGTGGACTTTGTTCATCCGGCAACGCCCATGCGGGCCAGGCGCTCACTGGCGGGCGGGTGCGAGTAGTAAAACTTCACAAACACCGGGTCCGGCGTGAGCGTGCTGGCGTTGTCCTGGTACAGCTTGAGCAGTGCGCTGGCCAGATCGCGTCCGTCGGTTTGTAGCGCAGCATAGGCATCGGCTTGAAATTCATGCTGACGCGAGAGCTGCGCCATCAGCGGCGAGATGAAAAAGCTGAACAGCGGCACCGCCAGCATGAACAGCAGCAGCGCCAGCGCGTCGTTGGGTGCGCCCAGATTGGGACGCACGCCCAGGCCGGTGTAAAACCAGAGCTGCTGAGACAGATACCCGATCAGCGCAAAACCGGCCAAGCTCATGGCAAACAGCATGACGATGCGCTGGATGATGTGCTTGTGCTTGAAGTGACCCAGCTCGTGGGCCAGCACGGCGTCCACCTCCGCCGGGCTGAGTTGTTTGAGCAGCGTGTCGTAAAACACCACGCGCTTGGCTGCGCCGAAACCGGTGAAATAAGCATTGGCATGCGCTGAGCGCTTGCTGCCGTCCATCACATAAAGCCCCTTGGCGGCAAAGCCGCAGCGCTGCATCAGGGCGGTGACGCGGGCTTTCAGGCCGTCGTCTTCGAGGGGCTTGAACTTGTTGAACATCGGGGCGATCACCGTCGGGTACAGCACCAGCACCAGCAGGTTAAAACCCATCCACACCGCCCAGGCCCACAGCCACCAGAGCGGGCCGGCGCTGTTCATCAGCCACAAGATGAGTGCCACGATAGGCAGTCCGATCACCATGCCGACCAACGTCGACTTGAGCAGGTCGGCCAGCCAAAGTTGCAAGCTCATCTTGTTGAAGCCAAAGCGCTCTTCAATGCGGAAGGTGCTGTACAGCGTGAAAGGCAAATCAAGTGCGCCACTGATGAGGCCAAAACCAGCCACCAGCGCCATTTGCGTTGCCAGCGGCCCCCATTGCGCCAGCGCCGAGCCGGCCAGCGCCTGATTGAGCGTGTCCAGCCCGCCAAGCAATGTCCAGCCCAGCAGCAAGGCAGAGCCGAATGCCAACTCCAGCAGGCCAAAGCGTGCTTTGGTCAAGGTGTAGTCAGCGGCTTTTTGGTGTGATGCCAGAGATATGGTTGCCGCAAAAGCGGGCGGCACCGTACCGCGGTGGCGCGACACGTGGCGGATCTGGCGGGAGCTCAGGTACAGCTTGAGCAGCAGGCCGAGCACCAGCGCCGCTGAAAAAACGAGGGTCCATGTGAGGGATAGATCAGTCATCTAGGTAAGTTTAGGGCATCAGCGAGAATCTAGATATGCTTGAAACTGAACCCCTCTTGAAAAAGTCAGACCAGAACCTGGTCTGGATCGATTGCGAAATGACCGGCCTGGACCCGGAAAAAGAGCGTCTGCTTGAAATCGCGGTCATCGTCACCGGCCCGCAACTGCTGCCGCGCATTGAGGGCCCGGTGCTGGTGATTCACCAAAGCGATGAGTTGCTCGACAAAATGGACAACTGGAACAAGGGCACCCACGGGCGCAGCGGGCTGATCGACAAGGTCAAGCTCAGCAGCATCAGCGAAGAAGAGGCCGAGCGCCAGGTACTGAGCTTTTTGGCCAAGTACCTGCCCAAGGGCACATCACCCTTGTGCGGCAACACCATCAGCCAGGACAGACGCTTTCTGGTCAAGTACATGCCCAAGCTGGAGGCGTTTTTGCATTACCGCAATGTGGATGTCAGCACCTTCAAAGAGTTGGCCAAGCGTTGGCGGCCTGAGGTCTACAGTGCTTTTAAAAAGCGGCAAAGCCACACCGCCCTGGCCGACGTGCACGAGTCCATCGATGAGCTCGAACACTACCGCGAGCATTTCCTGAAATAAAGTCAGGCGCTGCCGCAGCCTATGAAAGCTCTCAACATGCGATTTCAAACTCTACGAACTCGATGTGTCGAGACTGAGCCTATTTTTTAAATGCGCCCTGACTTGTCGCCCAGGCCCAGCTTGCTCATCAGTCTGAG
Organism: Polaromonas sp.; assembly: GCA_044361945.1. Classification (GTDB taxonomy): domain Bacteria; phylum Pseudomonadota; class Gammaproteobacteria; order Burkholderiales; family Burkholderiaceae_C; genus Polaromonas. The sequence continues at coordinate 5,030 of JBIKHX010000159.1, forward strand.
CCTTTTGGTGTTGGCAGTGCATGCCGGCTTGCTGCTGGTCTGGCTCAAATACGCTAGCGTTGAGCCAGTGGTCAGGCGCCCCGATATGCGCCTGGAGTTTTTAACGCCAGCCCCTGTGAGCGCGCAAGCCACCGCCAAACTCCCGTCCCCCACTGCGCCTAGCAAAGACAAGCTGGCGTCAGACACAGCCCAGAATTTGCCGGCAACAG
>JBIKHX010000160.1:0-5232 GCA_044361945.1 Polaromonas sp.
CAGCTGCTGTTGATGGATGAGCCTTTGTCTAACCTGGATCCGCCGCACCAGGCGCAATGGCTCTTGCTGGTGCGAGCCCTGGTGTCGCAGGGGAAAACCGTGGTCAGCGTTTTGCATGAAATTTCCATCGCCTTGCAGGCCGACGACATGCTGATCTTGCAACAAGGAAGCCTGATGCATCAGGGCGCATGCAAAAATGCCGCCACACACAGGGCATTGGAGCAGGTGTTTGAACATCGTGTGCGCGTGGCCATGCTTGAAGGCCAATGGCTGGCCATTCCCCGCATTCAGGGTTTAGAGTCTTGATGCCGGCTGCTTTGTCTTGGTCTTGAAGTCGCAGCACTCGCGCACGCCACATTGCCAGCACTGCGGGGTACGCGCCTGGCAGACGTAGCGGCCATGCAAAATAAGCCAGTGGTGCGCGTCCACCAGGTATTTGGCTGGAACGCGTTTCATCAGGCCTGCTTCGACCTCATCCACGGTCTTGCCCGCTGCCAGCCCGGTGCGGTTGCTCACCCGAAAAATGTGTGTGTCAACGGCCATGACCGCTTCACCAAAAGCAGAATTAAGCACGACATTCGCCGTCTTGCGGCCTACGCCGGGCAGCGCCTGCAAAGCTTCGCGGGTACGCGGTACCTGGCCGCCGTGTTGTTCAACCAGAATCTGACAGGTTTGCAACAAATGTTTGGCTTTGCTGCGGTACAGACCGATGGTCTTGATATGGTTCTCCAGGCGTTCCAGCCCGAGGTTAAGAATTTTTTGCGGGGTGTTGGCCACGGGGAAAAGCTGGCGCGTGGCCTTGTTGACGCTCACGTCTGTCGCCTGCGCAGAAAGTAAAACCGCCGTCAAGAGTTCAAACACGCTGGTATAGGCCAGCTCAGTCACCGGCATCGGATTGGCGGCTTTGAGCGTGGCAAAAAAAGTGTCGATCTGGGCGGTTTTCATGGTCATCAGTTTAAGCGGCTGCCAGCGTGATCCCCGACCGGCGTTAACATGCCTTCTTTGTTTAAAACTCAAGAGATTGTGTATGCCGCTGCCTTTTGCCGACCGCCTGAACAATGTTGAAACATCCGCCATCCGAGAACTGTTCAAGTTACTTGGCAAGCCTGGCATCATCAGCTTTGCCGGGGGATTTCCGGACAGCGCCATGTTTGACGTGCAAGGTATTCAAGCCGCCGTCAATCTGGCCTTGAGCCAAGAGGCGGGTGGCGCGCTGCAGTACGGCGCCACTGAGGGCTACAACCCGCTGCGTGAACAGCTGGCGCAGTTCATGGCCGGCAAAGGTGTGAAAGTCGACCCTGAGGGCATGATCGTGACCACCGGCAGCCAGCAGGGTCTGGATTTGTTGGGCAAGACCATGATCGATCAGGGCGATAAAGTGATCGTCGAAGGCCCTACCTTTTTGGCCACCATCCAGTGTTTTCGACTCTACGGTGCAGACATCGTCAGCGCACCCATTGATGCGGAAGGTGTGCAAACCGATATGCTGGAGCGCTTGATGGTCGAGCACAAACCTAAGTTTGTATACCTCATTCCGACCTTCGGTAACCCCAGTGGCGCTTTGCTCAGTCTTGAACGGCGCAAGAAAATTCTGGCCCTCGCCGTCAAATACCAAACCATGGTGGTGGAAGACGATCCTTACGGCGACCTGTATTTCGACCAGGCACCTCCGCCTAGCCTGCTGGCCCTGAGTGCCGATGTACCCGGCAGCCGCGAGTTGCTGGCTTACTGCGGCAGCATGAGCAAGGTACTCAGTCCGGGCCTGCGCGTGGGCTGGATGATCGCCCCTAGCGAACTGCTGGCCAAAGCCACCATGTGCAAGCAATTCAGCGACGCACACACAAGCACCTTTGCTCAGGCCACGGCCGCTCAATACCTCAAAGCCGGCCGTATGCCGGAAACACTGGCACGTGTGCGTGCTGCGTACGCAGAGCGCGCTGCGGCCATGGGCGCAGCGCTCAAGCGTGAGCTGGGCGATGCCATCGAGTTCAGTCAGCCTGCGGGCGGGTTGTTCTTCTGGGCCCGCCTGACGGGTGCCGGCGGCAAAAGCGCTGACGCCGCAGAGTTTGCCAAGCGCGCCATTGCAAAAGGTGTGGCCTTTGTGCCCGGCGCCCCATTTTTCGCCACCAACCCTGACCCTGCCGCCTTGCGCCTGAGTTTTGCCACAGCGGACCTGGTCAAGATCGAAGAGGGCGTCAAGCGCCTGGGCCAGGCGCTTTGATGCGCCGGCTGTAAGGGCTTAAACCGTGGCTTTGAAAAAAGCGATGGTGCGGTCCCAGGCCAGCTTGGCCGACGCCCCGTCAAAACGCGGCGTGGTGTCGTTGTTAAAGCCATGCTGTGTGCCTGCGTACTGGTGCACCGTTAGCCTCACCCCGGCACTTTTGAGTGACGCTTCGTAGGCGGGCCAGGCGGCGTTGATCCGCTCATCGATGCCGGCCAGATGCACCAGCATAGGCGCCTTGACTTTGCCGGCGTCAGCAGGCGACGGTACGTTGCCGTAAAAAGGCACCGATGCGGCCAGGTCCGGCAGGCGAATGGCCAGTTGGTGCGCAACGCCGCCACCGTAGCAAAATCCGACCACCCCCAATTTGCCGGTGCTGTCGTTGCGGGCTTTGAGCCAATGCGATGCGGCCACAAAGTCCTGCAGCATTTTCGCCCCGTCGAGTTTGGCAAAGGCCTCCCGGGCTTTGTCCTCATCACCGGGGTAGCCGCCAGCGACGGTCAAGCCATCGGGTGCAAAAGCCATGAATCCGTCGAGTGCCAGGCGGCGGGCGATGTCCTCAATATGCGGATTCAGTCCACGGTTTTCATGTACGACCAAAATAGCCGGCAGCTTGTTGCCCGCACTGCCGGCAGGGCGGGCCAGGTAGCCCTTGACATTTCCCGTTCCATCCGGGGACGGGTAGTTCACGCGGTCTGTGTTCAAGCGCGGGTCGTCCTGGCGTACTTGCTGGCCGACTGCAAAGTTGGGGCTGAGAGCTGCCAGCAAACCAGCCGCCGTCATGCCGGCCTTGGCAAACTTTTGGGCCTTGTCTAAAAAGCCTCGGCGGTCCAAGCCGCCGTGCACATAGGCGTCAAACAGAACCAGCAGTTCCTGGTCAAAGTCTTGTGCGGTCAAACGTGGTGGCATGCTGCGATGTCCTTGATTTTTAAAATAAAGAAGTCAATGAAAGAAAAAATAAAACTCACCAACTGTTACGCAAAGTCCGCAGATGCTTGAAAACTGTTTGGGCATCCGGCTCTGCATCCATATCGGGAAAGTTCATGCGTAACTGCTCAATCAGCTCGGGACTTTGAAGCCGCATGAAGGTGTTGTGCTCTTTTTCTTGGGCCAAAGTGGTCACCATGGCCAGTGCCGGGTCATGGTCCACCACCCGGGCCAGGCGGGACTGGGCTGCAGCGTTGTTGGGTTCACGCGCCAGGGTGAACTTCAGGTTGGTTTCCAGGTAATCATGGCCCGGGTAAATGCGGGTGTTGTCGGGCAGGCGCATCAGTTGTTCGGTGAAGCTGCTGAAAAGTGCATTCACGTCGCCGCCGTTGTGAACATTGCCGGCACCCGCATTGAAAAGTGTGTCGCCTGAGAAAAGTGCCGGTTGCTCGGCGTGAGCGCACAGGCAGATGTGGCAAAAGGTGTGGCCCGGCGTGTCCAGACATTCGAGCTCAATGTGCTTGCCCACCTTGATCACATCACCAGCTTGTACACCGCGGTCCATGCATGGAATTTTCCCGGCAGCTTTGTAATGCGCAATGACTTTGGCGCCTGTTGCCGCCACCACGGCCGTGTTGCCGCCAACGTGGTCATAGTGCTCATGGGTGTTGAGAATTTGGGTGATTTGCCAGCCTTTAGCTCTAGCTGTGCTGAGGCATTTTTCATGGTCCAGCGGGTCAATGGCCAGGGCTTCACCGGTGTCCGGGCAGGCTATCAGGTAATTGAAATTGCGCAGACTGTTGCCGGTCCAGATTCGTTCGACGATCATTTTTGACCTTGTGATGAAGAGTGCATCAGATCATTCTAAGAGTGGGTAAGGATCTTTGCTGTTGGCAGTCTTTGCCCCGGTTTATCGAAGGATTTACGGCAAAATGTTTCAACTTGCAGCATGTCCTGAGATGAATTGAAAGCCATGAAAAACAGCCTTGGTGCCAGCCGACTTGTCTACTCCACTGACTTAGGCCGCACGTGCCCGACTTGCCGCCAGGCCAAGGACAACTGCATTTGCAAGCAAGCCTTTGCAGTGCCGGCCGGCGACGGGGTGGCTCGCGTGTCTCGATCCAGCAAAGGCCGTGGCGGAAAGACGGTGACCTTGGTTCAGGGCCTGGCCTTGGATGAGGCCTCACTCACGCAGTTGGGCAAGCAGCTCAAAGCCGCGTGTGGCACGGGTGGCACGGTCAAAGAGGGTGTGATTGAAGTGCAGGGCGATCACCGTGAGCTGGTGATGCGTTTGCTCACAGGCCAGGGCTTTACGGTCAAAGCCGCCGGGGGCTGAACAGGCTTAAAACGATTTTTTTACCCTCCCTTGCTGGATATGCTTGCCATAATGAGATCTTTCTGGTTTCTATAACTTAGTCCCGAATTGAATCTTGATGCTTGAGCTCTTGCTGTTGCCATGTTTTGCCGTTTTATTTGTTTTGCTCCATTTCATGACGGGCTGGCTTTTTGGCTTTGCCGAGCTTTCGCCCAACATCAGTCTTATTTATCTGCCGGCTTTTTTGCGCATGCTCAGCGTGCTGGTACTGGGAAAGTTCCGTGGCACCGTGGCGACGCTGTTGGGCGGTATGTTGCTGATGGTCTTTCTTGACTCAGTGAGCATGACCGGCCTCGCCAATGTGTTTTGTTCGGCGGCGGGCCCTTTGTTGGCTTTATGGGCTTTTGAGCGAGTTAGCGGCCAAGCTGTCAAATTGACATCGCTGAAAGATTTGTCCATCGTGACGGTGGCTTATTGCGTTGCCAATGCATTGATCCACCATGCGGTTTGGCTGGCCTTTGACCTGAGAGAGCTGAGCTCCGGAGTCCAAGTTTTCTGGATGATGGTGGGTGACCTGAACGGTGCCCTGCTGGGCGCCTACCTGCTGAAATGGACTGTCAGCAGGTTTGGCCTGCCTATGTCACGGCACACCCAGGGCCGTGATTAGTTTTTTTCATTGGCATCTTTGGCGGCATTCGGGTTTGCCCATGCATTTTCATGACTGCGCGGCTCAATAATCGAGGCTTAGTTTTTTCCTCAGGAGTTTTTC
>JBIKHX010000161.1:0-5223 GCA_044361945.1 Polaromonas sp.
GCCCGTCGGTGTTGATTGTAGTGGACGCCACCTTGCTGTGTGCATAGCCCGGGTCCTGAGAAGCAGACCCCAGGCTGCACTCTAGAATGGGCCCATGTCTTACCTTGTACTTGCCCGCAAATACCGTCCCAAGAACTTTTCGGAGATGGTCGGGCAGTCGCATGTCGTGCAGGCACTGAGCAATGCGCTGGGCACCCAGCGCTTGCACCACGCTTATTTGTTCACCGGCACGCGCGGGGTTGGCAAGACCACGGTGTCGCGTATTCTGGCCAAGTCGCTCAACTGCACCGGGCCCGACGGGCAGGGCGACATCACCGCTACGCCCTGCGGCGTTTGTCAGGCTTGCATGGACATCGACAGCGGCCGTTTTGTCGACTACACCGAGCTCGACGCTGCTTCTAACCGGGGTGTGGACGAGATGGCGCAGCTGCTCGAGCAAGCGGTTTACAAGCCGGTGATCGGACGCTTCAAGGTCTTCATGATCGACGAGGTTCACATGCTCTCGGGCCATGCGTTCAACGCCATGCTCAAGACGCTGGAGGAGCCGCCGGCGTACCTCAAGTTTGTGCTGGCCACCACCGACCCCCAGAAGGTCCCCGCGACCGTGCTTTCTCGTTGCCTGCAATTTAATTTGCGACCGATGGCGCCCGAAACTATTTTGGAGCACCTGGTGCAGGTGCTGGCCGCCGAAAGCGTGCCCGCCGAGCCGCAGGCGCTGCGCCTGCTGGCCCGTGCGGCGCGCGGCTCGATGCGAGACGCGCTGTCCCTCACAGACCAGGCAATTGCCTTTGGTTCTGGCGCGCTGGCCGAAACCGGTGTGCGGCAGATGCTGGGCAGCGTAGACCGCAGCTACGTGTACCAGCTGCTGGATGCATTGGCCAGGGGCGACGGTAAAAGCATTATTGAACTCTGCGAGGTGTTGCGCCTCAACGGATTCAGCGCCGCCTCCACCCTGGAAGAAATGACTTCGGTCTTGCAGCGTATGGCAGTGCTGCAGGCTGTGCCCGAAGCCGGTGCCGCTGACGATGCCAGTGACCCTGACATTGCCGAAACGGCGCGCCTTGCAAAAGGACTGCCTGCAGATGAAACCCAACTGCTTTACAGCCTGTGCCTGCATGGCCGCGGCGAGTTGGGCCTGGCGCCGGACGAGTACGCTGCGCTGACCATGGTGCTGCTGCGCTTGCTGCCTTTCAAGCGCCCTGGCGCCGCCATCTTGCCCGTGGCCAGCGCTGCGCCGGTTTTGCAAACTGCACCTGCGGGGGGTGCCGCCGAGCCCCCAAAAAAGCCTGAATCGCCTGCGCCGGCCCCTGCGCATGCTTTGCCTGCACAAGCCACGGCGCTGGGGGCTTTGTGGGCGGAGTGCGTCCAGTCCCTGGTGGCGGGCGAGCATGTGTCGGGTCTGGTCCGTGAATTGGCGCTGCAGTCTGAGTTGCAGTCGCAAGGCAGCGGCACATGGCGCTTGAGCGTCGAGAGTCCTTCGCTCAACCAGGGCGACGCTTGCCAGGCCCTGTTGCTGGCCTTGCAAAGCCTGCCCGCCTCGCCCAAGTATCAAACTGCAGAGCGTTTGCAAGTGGAGATCGGCGCCGCAGCAGATACACCGGCACGCCGTCAGGCTGCGGCCATGGCACAGCGCCAGCAGGAGGCCGAAGAGATCATTGACCAAGACCCCTTGGTGCAAGACATGGTGCGCAACTGGGGTGCGCGTATCGTGCCCGGCAGTGTGCGCATGCAAGCTGCCGCCGCAGTGACTGAGCAGGCCAAGCCGATATGATGAAGCAACTTTTCCCAGCATCGATTTAAAGGAAACCAGACATGTTCAACAAGGGACAACTCGCCGGCCTCATGAAGCAGGCGCAAGCCATGCAAGACAATTTGAAAAAGGCACAGGATGAGCTGGCTTTCATTGAAGTCACGGCCGATGCCGGTGCCGGCCTGGTCAAGGTCACCATGACCTGCAAGCACGATGTCAAGCGCATTGAGATCGACCCCAGCTTGCTGGTGGCCGAAGACAAGGACATGCTTGAAGACCTGGTGGCGGCCGCATTCAATGCCGCCGTGCGCAAGGCCGAAGACCTGAGCCAGGAAAAACTCGGCAAGATCACCGCCGGCATGCCCGGCTTGCCCGGTGGCATGAAGCTGCCCTTTTGATGCCATTGCCCCAGCGCGTTGAGCGGGGTATGCCCTGATGGCCGATTCAAATGCCCTGGAAGGTCTGACCGAGGCGCTGCGCCGTTTGCCTGGTGTGGGTGTCAAGTCGGCGGCACGCATGGCGTTTCACCTGCTGCAAAACGACAAGCCCGGTGCGATGCAAATTGCCAAGGCCATTGAGCACGCAGTTCTCAGCGTCAAGCACTGCGCGCTGTGCAACACGCTCACAGAGCAGGACATTTGCAACACCTGCCAAAACCCGCAACGCGACCGCAGCAAACTTTGCGTGGTTGAAACCCCGGCTGACCAAGCCGCGCTTGAGCGCACGCTGGCGTACCAGGGTTTGTATTACGTGTTGATGGGTAAGCTCAGCCCGCTGGATGGCGTGGGGCCGCATGACATCGGTCTGCAAACCCTGTTTGACCGCGTGTTGCCGCGCAATGCGCAAGGTGAGCACCTGCCTGCCGGGCAGTGCGAAGTCAAAGAGGTGATTCTGGCAACCAACTTCACGGCTGAAGGCGAGGCTACGGCGCATGTGATTTCGCAGGCCCTCAAAAGCCGTGGCATTCAGGTCACCCGGCTCGCGCGTGGCGTGCCGGTTGGCAGCGAGCTGGAGTACGTTGACCTGGGCACCATTGCCCATGCCTTGGTAGATCGGCGTTAAGCGCCCTTGCCGGGGCTCTATGACGACGGTTTTTAATACTTCTTAAATAGACAGAAATGAAGGACTATTGACATGACAACAGGATTCACGATTTCTTTTGGTTGCGTTTTGGTGATGGCTCTCTTGCCCGTGGTGTGTGCTGGCTTGGCCAAGTCCGGCATGATGGGAAAACCGCGCAAAGACGGTGGTTACGACAATGACAACCCGCGCCAGTGGCTGTCCAACCAAACTGATTGGCGCGCGCGTGCCAATAACGCCCAAGCCAATACTTTCGAGGCGCTGCCCTTCTTTTTTGCGGCAGTCATCATTGCCCATTTAATGCAGGCGCCGCAGTGGCGCATTGATGCGCTAGCCCTGGCGTTTGTGGGTCTGCGCATCGTGTATGTGGCGGCCTATGTCAAGAATTTGGCTAATTTGCGGAGTTTGGTTTGGGTGTTGGCCCTGCTGGCGAACATCGGTCTCTTGTTCGCCGGGCTCGCCTGAGCCAGGCTCCTGCAGTCAGCCGCCCGGAGCGGCTTGAGTGAAAACCCGCACGGGATCTTCCTGATGCGGGTTTTTTCTTGGCTCTTTATGCTTGAGCGCAATGCTAATTTTTTCAAAAAATTCCCCGTGACGAAAACCAAGGGGCTCACACGTCGAGAACTTGGCCAAGCCGCTTTGCTGGCCGCTGCTTGGCTGACTGTGCCTGCGTTGCAGGCCCAGACCAAGCCCGAAAAAACTCGCCTGGTGCTGGCTGTTGGCGGTAAGTCGACCCTGCATCACCTGCCGCTCACGATTGCTGATCAATTGGGTTACTTCAGGGCCGAAGGCTTGGAGCTCGAAATCAGCGATGTGCAGACAAGTCTGCGCGCCACCCAGGCGGTGAGCAGCGGCGCAGCCCATGTGTGCGCCGGTACTTATGAACAAGTACTGGGCCTGCAAGCTAAAAATCAATGGTTTCAGGCCTTTGTGGTGCAGGCGCGTACGCCACAAATCGCCTTTGGGGTTTCCACGCGCAGCATGCCCAACTACAAAACGCCTGTAGATCTCAAAGGTAAAAAAATAGGCATTGCGCCTAGCGATGCAGCCTCTTACATGGTGGTGAATTCGCTATTGGCCCGTGCCAGACTGAGCAGCAGCGAGGTGAATTTCCTCGAGTTTTCCAGCACAGCGTCAGCATTGGGTGCGTTACGCTCCGGCCAGATTGACGCCATCAGTTACGCCGACCCCGTGATGACCATGCTCGAGCAAAAGGGCGATATCAAAATCGTTGCAGATACGCGCACGCTCAAGGGCGCTATCGAGGTGTTTGGCGGCGCCATGCCCTCGGCCAGCCTTTTCGCACCCAGTGAGTTCATCCAGAAAAATCCCAACACCTGCCAGGCCCTGGCCAATGCCATCGTGCACGCTTTGAAGTGGTTACAGACGGCAGGTCCGGGAGACATTATCAAGACGGTGCCTGACGCTTATTTACTGGGTGACCGCGCTTTGTACCTGGCGTGTTTTGAGCAGTTGCGAGAGTCGATCTCGCCAGACGGTCTCATGCCCGAGGACGCGGCCCGCAGCGCTTTGCTGGCGCTGCTGAGATTCAACCCCTCGATTCAGGGCAACAAAATCGACCTGTCCCGCACCTACAGCAATGAATTTGCCCGCCGCGCCAAGGGGCGCTTTAAGGCTTGATGCCCGCCACCTTGGTGGAATTCGTTTTCTTACCAGTTTGAGACGGTTTTTTGTTTTTCACGGCATTTTTACCCTTGCCTGCCGTCTTGCTACCGGCCACTTTCACGGGCTGGTAAATCACCACAGACTGACCCTGCTTGAGCGCGCTGCTGGCGGTGACATTGTTCCAGCCGGCCACATCCATGGCGCTGACCCGGTAACGTTGGGCCAGGCTGGCAACAGTGTCACCTTTACGCGCTTTGACGGTCGAGCGTCGACTCACTGTTTCTGGCGACAAACTCATGTGGCCGTTTTCGGCCACATGGCTGGCCACGTCTTTATCGACTTTGGCCGAGCGTGGCACCAACAGCGTAGAGCCCGCCTTGATGAGCATGCGCGAGGGAATGTTGTTGACGCTGCGCAATTCGTTCTCGTTCATGCCGGTTCGGCGCGCTGCCTCTGCTGAAGACATGGTTTTGGGCACGCTCCAGGTGGTCCAACTGGCGTACTGGCCCAGCGTGTAGGCCTCGAAGTTCCGAACAAAGACTTTGGCGTTGTCCCAGGGCAGTAGGATCTGCGGCGTGCCTGCCGCCAAAATGACGGGGCGGTTAGCGGCCGGGTTCAGGGCTTTGAAATCTTCCAGCTGAACGTCTGCGAGCTTGGCGGCCAGCGTGACATCGATGTCGCGTGTCAGCCGAACCTCTTGGAAGTAAGGATGGTTTTCGATCAAGGGCAATTCGGCTTGAAAAGCCTCAGGCCTGGCCACAATGTTT
>JBIKHX010000012.1:0-16988 GCA_044361945.1 Polaromonas sp.
CCCGGCGCCAAGCTGAGCAAAAAGCCAGGCCGTTGGATTGTGGCGGCTGAGCTGGTGGAAACCACGCGCCTGTTTGGCCGCGGTATTGCCAACATCGAGCCGCAATGGGTCGAGCAGGTGGCCGGCCATCTTTTGAAGAAGCAGCTGCTGGACCCGCATTGGGAAAAGAAAGCCGCGCAAGTCACGGCGCTAGAGCGCGCCACGCTGTATGGTCTGGTCATTTACAACGGCCGGCGCGTCAACTTCGGCCGGGTGGACCCGGTGGGCGCGCGTGAAATCTTTATTCGTGAAGCTCTGGTGGCTGGCAATTGGGACAGCAAGCTGCCCTTTCTGGCCGCCAACCTCAAACTTATCACGCAGGTGCAAGACCTCGAGCACAAGGCGCGCCGGCAAGACGTGCTGGTGGACGAAGAGCTGATCTACGCTTTTTACGACCAGCAACTGCCCTCCGACATTTGCACCGGCGCCGGTTGCGAGCATTGGTACAAGGACGAAGTCAAAAAGCAGCCGCAATTGCTGATGCTCTCGCGCGAAGAGCTGATGCGCCACGAGGCCGCCGGCATCACCACGCAGGCTTTTCCCAAGACGCTGCGCATGGGCGGCGTTGATTGCCTGGCCACCTACCTGCACGAACCCGGTGACGCCAGAGACGGCGTGACAGTCGATGTGCCGCTGTTTGCGCTGAACCAGGTGAACGAAGAGCGCTGCGAATGGCTGGTGCCCGGCATGCTTAAGGACAAGATTCAGGCGCTCATCAAAACCCTGCACCAGCGCCCACGCTCGCGCCTTGTGCCGCTGCCCGAGACGGCAGGGCGCATGGCGGCCGAACTGCTCCAGCCCGAAAAGTGGGGTACCGGCTCGCTCACCGACGCGGTGCTCAAGTGGGTGCGCGACGCCACCAGCCTCGACATCAAGCGCAACGACATGAAGCTCGACATGTTGCCGCCGCACCTGTTCATGAACTTTCGTGTGCTCGACGAGCACGGCCGCCAACTCGGCACCGGCCGCAACCTGGGTGCGCTCAAGGGCGAACTGGGCTCGCAGGCGCGCGGCGCCTTCCAGGCCCTGGCTGGGTTGAAAAATAAATTGGGGTCAGACCCCGGCGAGGGCTCAAGCAGATCGGGGTCAGACCCCGATTTGGCAAAGCCAAACTCGGGCTCTGACCCCATGTCCACCCGCACGTCGAACGTGGCACAGGCGCCTAAACCCAAAGCCGCCGGCGAGCGCTACACCACTTGGTCCTTCGGCGAGCTGCCCGAGCTCATGGAAATCCGCAAAGGCAACCAGACGCTGATTGGCTTCCCTGCGCTGCTGGACCTGGACGACGCGGTCACCATCGAAGTCTTTGACGAACCCGACGTGGCCGCTGCCAAGCACCGCGCCGGCCTGCGCCGCCTGTTCTCGCTGCAAATCAAAGACGCGCTCAAATACCTTGAGAAAAACCTGCCCGAGCTGCAAAAAATGGCCACCGCCTACATGCTGGTGGGCCGCGCCGCCGACAACTCGGGCGGCGGCACGCTTGAAGAGCTGCGCAGCCAAATCATTGAAGTCGCTCTCGACCGCGCCTTTTTGGTCGAGCCGCTGCCCACGGGCGAAGCCGACTTCAAAAAACGCGTGGACGAAGGCCGCGCCCGCCTGACGCTGATCGCCAGCGAAGTGGCGCGCCTGGCCGGCAGCATTTTGGTGGAATTTGCCGCCGCCCAGCGCAAGATCAAAGACAGCAAAAACGCCACCGACGCAGCCGCCGACGCCACCCAGCAACTGGCTCGCCTGGTGCCCAAACGCTTTTTGACCACCACGCCTTACACGCAGCTGCAGCACTTTCCGCGCTACCTCAAGGCCATCACCCTGCGCCTGGACAAGTGGCGCGCCGACCCCGCACGCGACGCCACCCGACTGACCGAGCTGCGCCCGCAAGAGCAACGCTTTTGGCGCTTAGTGGCCGAGCGCAAGGGCACCATCGACGCCCGCATGCAGGAATACCGTTGGCTGCTGGAAGAGTTACGCGTGAGCTTTTTTGCGCAAGAGCTGAGGACGCCACAGCCGGTGAGCGTGAAGCGGCTGGACAAGGCCTGGGGCCAGATCAACTCTTGAAGATGGGACGGCGCCTGCCGGCCTTAAAGTTTGGCCAGCCGCCCCAGCGCAGCCTTGAGCGTTTCGTCTTTTTTTGCAAAGCAAAAGCGCACTACGCGCTGGTCAAAGCCGTTGCCGTAAAAGGCTGACATGGGGATTGCTGCGACGCCAATCTCGGTGGTCAGCCATTTACAGAAGTCGGCTTCGCCAAGGTCGCTGACGCCTGAGATGTCCACGCACTGAAAGTAAGTGCCTTCGCTGGGCAAGAGCTTGAACTTGGTGGCGGCCAGGCCTTCGCGGAACAGGTCGCGCTTGCGCTGGTAGAAGGCCGGCAAGTCCAGGTAAGCAGCAGGTTTGGCCATGTAGCTGGCCAGGGCGTGCTGCACCGGGGTGTTGACGGTGAAAACGTTGAACTGGTGCACTTTGCGGAACTCTGCCGTGAGCGTGGCGGGGGCGGCTACGTAGCCGACTTTCCAGCCGGTGACGTGGTAGGTCTTGCCGAAGCTGCTGACGATGAAGGCGCGCGCCGCCAGGCCGGGAAAGCGCACGGCGCTGTGGTGCATGGCGCCGAGGGCGGCGTCAAACACCATGTGTTCATAGACCTCGTCGCTGATGAGCAGCACGTCGGTGGGCGCCAGCAGGGTTTGCAGGCGCAGCATCTCGGCTTCGGTCCAGACGGTGGCGCTGGGGTTGTGTGGCGAGTTGATGATGATGGCGCGGGTTTTGGGGCTGAGCGCGGCGGCGATCTTGTCGAAGTCAGGCCGGAAGGTGCCGGGGGTGAGCGGCACGCGCACGACGGTGCCGCCGGCCAGCTCGATGTTAGGCACATAGCTGTCGTAGCAGGGTTCGAGCACGATCACTTCGTCCCCCGGGTGCACGATGCCCAAAATGATGGTGATGATGGCTTGCGTGGCGCCGGCGGTCACGGTGATCTCGGTAGCCGGGTTGTAGCTGCGGCCGTGCAGGGTTTGAATTTTGGCGGCAATGGCTTCGCGCAGCACCGGCACGCCGGTCATGGGCGGGTATTGGTTCAGGCCGCTTTGCATGGCAGCGGTCACAGCGTTGACCAGCGCCGGGTCGCATTCAAAGTCTGGGAAGCCCTGGCCGAGGTTGACGGCGTTCTTTTCGGTGGCTAGCGCCGACATGACGGTGAAGATGGTGGTGCCGACATTGGGCAGGCGGCTTTGCAGGGCCGGGGTGTGCTGGCGCACGGGGGTCAGGGTGGGGCTCATGGTTTTTAAACTTCGTAGTCGTTGATACGGCCGGTCATGGCTTTGGTGATGAGGTCACGGGTCAGCTTGTCGCTCACCAGTTCGGCAAATTTGTAAACGAAATTGCGCAGGTAGGCGCTGCGCTTGAAGGCAACGCGCGCCACATTCATGCCAAAAAGTTGTCCTGCAGGCAAAGTCACCAGGTCGGAGTTGGTGCCGTCGTCCCGCAGCGCCATTTCAGCCACGATGCCGACACCCAGGCCCAGGCGCACATAGGTTTTGATAACGTCGGAGTCGATGGCCTCGAGGGCAATGCGCGGGTGCAGGCGCTTGGCGGCGAAGGCTTCGTCGATCTTGGTGCGGCCCGTGAAGGACGGGTGGTAAGTGATGAGGGGTTGCCCGGCCAGCTCTTCCAGCGTGATACTTTTTTGCCGGGCCAGTGGATGGTCGGCCGGCATGACCAGCATGTGCTGCCATTCGTAGCAGGGCAGGGTGACTAGCTCATCGTAATGCGCCAGAGATTCGGTGGCGATGCCGATTTCGGCTACCTCGTCGATCAGCATGCGCGCCACCTGGTCGGGCGAGCCTTGGTGCAGGCTGACATTGACTTTGGGAAAGGCCTCGCGCAGGCTTGCTACCGGTTGCGGCAGCACGTAACGCGCCTGGGTGTGGGTGGTGGCAATCGACAGCGTGCCGCTGTCTTGCGCTGAATACTGCTCGCCGATGCGCTTGAGGTTGCCAACTTCCCGCATGATCAGTTCTATGCTTTTGAGCACGTGCTGGCCGGGTTCGGTCACGCGTTTGAGGCGTTTGCCGTGGCGCGCAAAAATTTCCACGCCCAGCTCTTCTTCCAGTTCAATGATGGCTTTGGACACCCCCGGCTGCGAGGTATGTAGGACGCGGGCAGTCTCGGTCAGGTTGAGGTTGCGGCGAACAGCCTCTTGGACAAAGCGAAACTGGTGAAGGTTCATATCAAATAAATACTTATGTTGCGCTTTATTATGACATTTTGGCCTTAAAGAGGCAGACTTCGATTGGCTGCGCAACAGGCTGTGCGGGGCCTTGAGTCTGGCGATCAGGCCAGTGCAATGTCTGCCAGAAGTGCAGTGAGTTGGGCTGACTCGCCTGCGGTGGCCAACAACTCAAGCCTTACTTGGGGGTGTTTGCTGCGAATCTCTTCAACGATCAGTGGAAGGTCTTCACGGGCGTGCTTACCGACACCCAGAAACAAGGGGAAAACGCGGATCTGGGTAGCCCCAGCGCTGACCATGTCGTCAGCGGCCTGCGGCAGACTCGGCAAACATAACTCGAGGTAGGCGCAACTCACAAGAGCCGCCGGGTGGCGACGCTTGATTTCAGTGGCGACAGCTTCAATGGGCAGCCGCCAGAGTGGGTCTCTGGAGCCGTGGGCAAACAAAATGATGGCGGTGGTCATGCGTTTTGGCTGGGGCGTGCCGTAGGGTTGAAAATGGAAGGCCGGCGCTTTAACGCCGCAGCACCAGCCAGCCGAAAGCCGTCAATGAAATGCCGGTGTAAAGCAAGCCCGGGGCAGCCGCCGCCAACCAGGGCTCCCACTTTTGCAGGTTGCCGATGTGGCCAAACACGTTGTTGAGCAGGAAAAAACTGATGCCGATCATCACACCGGCAAAAACATAAGTGGCAATGCCGCCAACGCGAAAGTGCAGGTAGGCAAACGGCAAAGACAAGATCACCATGACCAAGCAGCTGAGTGGGTAAAAAACTTTTTTCCAGAATTCAATCTCATAACGCTGGGCCGACTGGCCGTTGGCTTTGAGGTGCTGCACGTAATTAAAGAGGTCGATGGTGGCCATCTGATCTGGTTTGAGCAGGGCGACGGAGACCATCTCGGCGCTGATTTCGGTGGGCCAGCGCATGCTGTCAAGGCGGGTTTGGGTCAGGCTGGTGGTTTCCAGCGCTTTGTTCAGTCTGTCATTACTTGGGCGGATCAAAAACTCAGTGCGCTCTGCCTTGAGCAGGGTCCAGGATTGATCGGCGGCAAATTGAGCTGCGCCCGCTTCGGTCAGTGAGACTACCAGGCCTTTGTTGTCATACTCATAAATACGGATGCCCTGCATCTCATTGGCGGGCGACAGCGCCCGGACGTTCACAACGTAATTGTTGTAGAGCTGCTTTTCTTTGAGCCATGCGCCGGTCTGACCCACGGTGATGCGGCCTTGGTATTTGGCTTTGAGCAGCTGCGCCGTGCGTTGGGCCACGGGTGAGAGATAGTCACCCACCGCAAAACTCAGCACCACAAAGACGCTGCCGAGAACCAGTAAAAGCCTCAGGGCGCGCCAAGGGTCCAGCCCGCTGGTGCGCAAGATTGTGAATTCCGAGGTTTTGGCCATGCGGGCCATCACCATGATGGTGCCGATCAACACCGATATCGGCATCAACTCATAGATGCGGCTGGGCCATAAAAGAGCGACATAGAGCAAAGAATGGCTCAGCTGGTACACCTGTTCTACACCGGCGAACATTGATTTTTGACCGACGTTCTTGAGGTCATCAATCAAGTCAAACAAGGAAAAAAGAGCCAGGAAGCCAATGCCCACCAGCAAAATGGAGACCCAGACCTCGCCGTAAATCAGTTTGCGGACGGTTTTCATGGCTTCACAGAAGATTTAACGGCCAGTGCTTGGGCGGGAACTGACCTGCGCGGCAGCAGGTCTGCAAGACTCCAGTTCTCGTTACGTTTGGCCAGCCAGAGCAAGCTGCCGATGAGTACGCTGCCGTGCATCAGCAGCAGCAAGCTGCCCAGGCCTATACGCCCGCTGGCCACCCAGGTTTGCCCCAGGCCGATCAGGTTGCTGTACAAAATGAAGATCAAAAGAACAAAAATGATGTTGCTGCTGCGCCCGGCGCGGGGGTTCACGGCGGCCAGAGCCAGCGCCAACACCACAAAATTGATGGCGCTGAAAACAAGTCCGAGGCGCCATGACAGCTCTGCCTGGTGGCTGTTACTGCGCGACTGCAAAAGCTCCAGGGTGGACAGTGCGCGGATTTCGATTGCCTCGGCTGCCACGTCTTTGCGTTGACCGGTAATGATGCCGTATTCCTCAAAATCACTTATCCGCAGGTTTGGCTTGCCGATCGTTTTTTCCAGGCGCTGGCCATTTTGCAGTACGAGCATTTGCACATCATTGGCCATCTCAACCCGGCCTGCGCGGGCTGTTGTGACGGTATTTTTTGTATTCTCGAAGGTGGTGATAAAGATGTTGTTGCTGCCCACGCGTCCTTCGGAGTCGCTGTCAATGAAAAAAACGCGCTGGCCGTTGGCAGACTCCTGAAACTGGCCTGGTGCAATGCGTTCTAAGTCACCGCGCTGGTCATAGCGCTGTTTCATGTCGGCGCTCTGCTGATTGGTCCAGGGCCAGATGACCAACGCGGCAACGGTGATCAACACCAAAACCGGCCAGGCAAAGCGCAGCAAAGGCCGCAAAAAAGCAGACAAACCGCGCCCGCTGGCAAACCAGACCACCATTTCGCTGTCCTGGTACATGCGGGACAAGGTGCTCAGCATGGCGATAAAAAGCGACAAGGTCAGAATGGTCGGTAAACGCCCCAAAGCGGCGTACGCCATGATGAGCATGACGTCTTGCGGGCTGATGGTGCCCCGGGAGGCGCGCCCCAGGGTCTGAATCAAGACGATTGTCAAGATGATGGTGATCAATACCACCAGGGTGGCGCCAAAGCTGCGCGCCAACTCTTTGCGCATCGAAGATTGGAATAACATGGAGCGACTATTTATTTTTTCGCAAAAACGGAACTTCCTTCAATTATGGACTTCGAACTCAAAACCTTGAACCCCGCCCGGCTCTGCGCTGAAAAATGTGACGCTCTGCTGGTGCTGGTACCTCAGGAAATGACAAGCGGCAAAGACGCGCTTTCCAGCCTTATTGCCACTGCCACCCGCGCCGGTGACTTTGAGGCCAAGCCCGGAAATTTGCTGCAAGCCTATCGCCCAGAGGGCTTGGCTGCGACCCGCTTGCTGTTGGTAGGGGTGGGCGATGGCACGCCCCGCCATGTTCGCAGCTCGGTGCTGGCGGCGATGGCGGCCCTGAAGTCCGGCAAGGCTTTGAGGCTGGTTTTATGCTTGAGCTTGCTCAAAGACGCTGGGGGGCAGGCCATTCATCCCGCTTTACTGAGCTGCGCTGATGCGGCTTACCAGTACAGCGCCACCAAGTCCAAAGCGCCGACCAAGCATTTCCAGCGGGCCGTGGTGGCCGTGGCCGATGCGCGGGCGGCCAAAGCCGCCTTTGCCAAAGCCTGCGGTCTGGCCCAGGGCATCGCGTTGGCCCGCGAATGGGGTAACCGTCCGGCCAACCACGCCACACCCGAAAAACTTGCCGGCGCAGCGCGCGAACTGGCTAAATTGCCACGCATTTCAGCGCAGATCCTGGGGCCCAAAGAAGTCGCCAAACTCGGCATGGGCTCTTTCATGGCGGTAGCGCGCGGCTCAGACGAGCCGCTGCGCTTTATCGTGCTGCGCTACGAGGGCGCGCAAAAGAGCCAGGCCCCGGTGGTGCTGGTAGGCAAGGGCATCACTTTCGACACGGGAGGCATTTCTATCAAACCAGCCGGTGAGATGGATGAGATGAAGTTCGACATGTGCGGAGCGGCCAGCGTGCTGGGCGCCTTCCGGGCGCTGGCAGACTTGCAACCCGGGCTGAACGTGGTTGGTTTGATACCGGCCTGTGAAAACATGCCTGACGGTCGCGCCATCAAGCCCGGCGATGTGGTCAGCAGCATGAGCGGTTTGACCATTGAAATACTCAATACCGACGCTGAGGGCAGGCTGGTTCTGTGCGATGCACTGACCTACGCCGAGCGCTTCAAACCGCGTGCCGTGGTGGATATTGCCACCTTGACAGGCGCTTGCGTGGTTGCCTTGGGCGGCGTGCGCTCAGGCATGTTTTCAAGTAACGATGCGCTGGCTCAGTCACTGATGGAAGCAGGGGAGCGATCTCTAGATCTGTGCTGGAGAATGCCCTTGGATGACATTTATGCCGAAGGGTTGAAAAGCAATTTTGCAGACATCGCCAATGTGGCTGGCCGCGCGGGTGGTGCGGTCACGGCCGCTAAGTTCTTGCAACGTTTTGCCGCTAAATTTCCTTGGGCGCATCTGGACATTGCCGGCACTGCCTGGAAAAGTGGCGCCGCCAAAGGCTCGACCGGTCGACCTGTGGCGCTCTTGGTGGAGTACCTGCTCAGCCAGACCGAGTCGTCCCCTGCTAAAGCCGCCCGTCCAAAGAGTGCCAAGGCCCGCAGCCCAGTTGCCCGCGCATGACAGAAGTTGAGTTTCATTTCAATGTAAGCGACAAACTCGAGTACAGCTGCCGCTTGCTGCGTAAAGCCTATTTGGGAGGCAACAAGTTAATCGTCACCGCCGATTCCATGATGCTGGCGCAACTGGACCAAATGCTGTGGACTTTGTCTGCGACCGAGTTCCTGCCCCATTGCCGCAGCGATGCGCCGGCCGCCACCCTGGCGCTTTCACCTATCGTGCTGGCGGCTTCTGCCTTGGAGCCGGTATTAGAAGGGCGAGCGACAGGCGTGCTGGTCAATTTGGGCCAAGATGTCCCCCCTGGCTTTGAAAGCTTTGAGCGCTTCATTGAAATTGTGAGCAGCGCCCCTGAAGACCGCCAGGCAGGGCGACAGCGCTGGAATCATTACAAACAACGCGGTTACGCACTCAAAGCCCATGACCGCACAGCCGCAGCGCAAAGCGCCGTCAGCGCTCAAAGTCAAAATTAGCTCTTTATTTTGATTTTTTGTGACGCCTTTGTGGCACAGGCTCAAAAATTGCGATATCTTTCGAAGCTTGAGGTGAAAAGCCCTCGCATCCTTGTCTTTTTTTTAACGGAGTGAATATGAAACTGAAAATTACCGCATTGGCCGCCTTGGCCATGGTCTCAAGCATTGCAACTGCTCAAGAAGCTCAAGTCGTCAAAATCGGCCACGTGGCGCCTGTTTCCGGCGCTCAAGCCCACTACGGCAAAGACAATGAAAACGGCGCGCGCATGGCCATCGAAGACCTCAATGCCCAGAACATTGTGATCGCTGGCAAAAAAATTAAATTTGAAATCGTTGCAGAAGACGATGCAGCCGACCCCAAACAGGGCACCGCTGCCGCACAAAAACTGTGCGATTCCAAAGTCGCCGGCGTGGTCGGTCACCTCAATTCAGGCACCACCATTCCCGCTGCCAAGGTTTACAACGACTGCGGCATTCCCCACGTGACTGGCGCTGCAACCAACCCCAACCTTACAAAGCCCGGTTACAAGACTACTTACCGCATCATCGCCAATGACAAC
This sequence comes from Polaromonas sp., assembly GCA_044361945.1. Taxonomy (GTDB): domain Bacteria; phylum Pseudomonadota; class Gammaproteobacteria; order Burkholderiales; family Burkholderiaceae_C; genus Polaromonas. The sequence continues at coordinate 9,623 of JBIKHX010000012.1, forward strand.
GCCTTGGGTTCTGGTCTGGCTTTTTACGCTGCTGACAAGCTCAAGTTGAAAAAAGTCGCCATCATTGACGACCGTACCGCTTACGGCCAAGGTGTCGCTGAAGTCTTTAAAAAGACAGCGCTGCAAAAAGGCATGACAGTTGTTGACGAGCAGTTCACCACTGACAAAGCCACCGACTTCATGGCCATCTTGACCGCCATCAAGGCCAAAGCCCCTGACGCCGTTTTCTACGGCGGTATGGACCCGCAAGCTGGCCCCATGCTTCGCCAGATGGAGCAACTGGGCATGGCCAAAGTCAAGTTCTTCGGCGGTGACGGCATCTGCACCGCAGAAATCGCCAAATTGGCCGCCGGCGCCAAAACCCTGGGCAACGTGATTTGCGCCGAAGGCGGCGCTTCCCTGGACAAAATGCCAGGCGGCGCTGCCTGGAAAAAGCGCTACGACACCAAGTACCCTAACCAGTTCCAGGTTTACAGCCCCTACACCTACGATGCCACCTTCGTGCTGGTTGACGCTATGAAGCGTGCCAAATCGACAGACCCCAAGGTCTACACCCCTGAATTGCTGAAAACCAACTTCAAGGGCGTTACCACCACCATTGCTTTTGAAGCCAATGGCGAATTGAAGAACCCATCCATCACTTTGTACGAGTACAAAGACGGCAAAAAATCAGCCCTGAAGTGATCTTCACCGCCCGTTAAAAAAGCCACCTTCGGGTGGCTTTTTTTTGCTTGTGCCCGATGTGCCGTCAAAGAGGGTGTGAAGCGATTGGAATAGGCGCCCTCTAGATTGCCGGAGTGATACCATTAATCGCTTGTAATATTTCCTACCAATCGACATGTTGGATGCGCAATGAGTTCTACGTTCATCTTATTTTTCTTGTTTTTTGTGCTGATTTGCGTGGTGCTTTTCTACTTCTTCACGCAGCAAAGCTTGAACGATATTTCAGCGCGACTGAACAAACTGCAGAAACCCGAAAAGGTAACCCGCACACCTGACGCCATTCGTCGTGAGCGCGCTTATTCTCATGACCAGATCGTCATGCTCGAAGCCCAGCTCATTAACGAAGCCCGCGAAGATCTGTCAGAGGCGGAGATGCAAGAAGTAGACAAGGCACGCAAAAAGATCAAGTCTTGTGCCGATGAGCTCAAGGCCGTTGGTGACTGGAGCGGCTTGCCATTTGATTTGGAATGGAACGATATTCTCGACCGGCTTCCGGTGCTCAATGGTTTGTACCGCAAGGCTATCGCTGCGCAGGCTGAAGCACTGAACCCGACCCCTGTCGCGGAGCCTGCAGCGCCGGCACCTGCGCCCCCGTCCAGGATGCGGCGCTAATTCGAGCTTCAGGCCAATGACTGTGAAACGCATTGATTGCCTGAGTGTTCCTAAATCACGCGATTTAAAAGACCCCGGGGATGACGTCGTCTCAGTGCTACCGGACAAGTTTTATGGCGTGTTTGACGGCGCTACCGACACCACAGGCACATTTAGGGGACCATGTTCACCCGGTCGCTTTGCTGCTAGCTCGGCAGCCCAAGCCATGCTGCGCCAGGTGCTGCAACCCCAAGGTCCGGTCACAGAGCCGCAAGTTTGGCTGGCCGACATGAACGCCGCCATACGTGATGGTTTGCGCAACTTAGGTGTGCCGCAGGCCCGGGTCAGTACCACCGCAGCCATGGCCATACCCATTGGCAGCGATATGCATTTCCTCATGGTGGGGGATTCCGGCCTGCGAATCAACGGCCATGACATCACGCACATGACAAAAGATGTAGACCGTTTGTTCACCCAAGTCAGATTGGCGACCAGAGAGGTTCTACGGGGGCAAGGTTTAAAGGGCGATGCGCTTGAAATGGCCAACCGTGAACTTGTTTTCAAGGGCTTGGACCCGAGCCGGCAGGCCACTATTTTGCCGTCGAAGGTGCTGGAAATCCTTGCCCAAGTCAGCGCCGCATGCCGAGGTCAACTCATGCCAGATGCCATGGACTGCCTGCCAGACATGGTGTCGCGCGGCATATCCGGTGGTCAATACCAGTTTGCCAACCAGGCGTCTCATTCTTTAGCTTATGCCAGCGTGGATGGCAGCCAGACCCGGGGTAAAGACCTGCGCTATTTCAGCCGCCCTATGGCTGATGTGCAGAGCATCGAGCTCTTTACCGATGGCTACATGTCTTGCCCGCAGAGCGGCGTCAGCGTCATGGACTGGGAAGCTAATTTCGCGCAAGACGAAGCGCAAGACCCCGAAAAAATCGGCCGCTATGCCGGCGTCAAAGGCTCTACCCAGGCTTATTTTTCAGACGACCGGACTGTCTTGTCGCTGAGCTTTTAGTCTTTTCGGGTTGCCGCGTCACAGCTCTTGGGTCTTGCGCTCAAAAAAACCTTGCCACTTAAAGAAAAAGAACCTTGTTTTGGAGAAAAGCGTGACGCGGAGTTTGCTGCATTAAAAAATAGTCTAAAAGTCAGTACATCAAGTCAATGCCATTTTGAATTACACCGATTACACCAGCCTTATTTTCTGCTGACTCTGAGAAGTGAATCAATGCACTGATATTGTCAATTCCCCCGGTATTTAACAGGTAAATCCAGTAGGTGTAACCACCCAAGTCGGGTGCTCTGTGCAAAACATTGTCGTAAAGCTTTGTGATAAAAACTTCGTTGGTTGGATTGGTGCCATACAAAAACTTAAATTCAGCACTGGCAATAAAAGCAGAACTGACTGCAGAAAGTGACACGCCACTGTCCATTAAACCGATCCAGTATTTCAAGCCCCCGTTGTCTGGCGTGCGGTTGAAGGCTGCTTGATAGACTCTGTAGGCTTGACCTGCGATGCCGCTGATATCTAAAGCTATGGTTCTATCAGAAAACTGAAGACGCTCAACCTCAATTAAGTAGTCAGTACCATCACGACTATTAACACTGTCAGTGACGGTCAAACCAGAAATTCGACTGCCACCATCTTTAACTCTGTTCACTATGGCAATATCTGTTTTGATTACATAGTCACTCTTCTTCCCGCGATAAATTGCAGTATCTACCCCATCACCACCTACAAAATAATCCCCATCTTGGCCATCTCCGTAACCCTTGAAGCTGTCATTTCCGCCCAAGCCCTTAATTTGGTCGCCGACAGCTTGAGTAGTCGACCCTTCGAAATAGTCATTTCCAGAAAGTAAAGTGTACAGATAGGGGTCATTCGTAATACCTTGGACATTTGCACCATCAGACCAAGTTTCAGTCTGTGCAAAGATACCATCAAAGTTAAAATTTAAAGAAAGAAATATCCCAGTGACATCAGCCAAACTTTTGGGTGTTCCATTGAATGTGAAATTACCAGTACCGGTAAAGTCAACCTTCCCTCGGCTTGGAAAACTGCCTGAAACACTGTTCGCATTAATCGACTGAATCACCGCTTCACTCGGCTTTAGTGGATTAACCTCAGCATTCAGGTTGAAAAGATTGTTGGAATTTTCTGCTTTAATCGTATACATTTTTCTCCTGTTGGCTAACTATATTTTTTAAATTTGAAATTTTTTTTAATTTCTTTAAAGATTTATAAATTAATTTACAACAAAGTCATAAGAGGTCATTAAAATGGCCTAATTAAAGAGAAATATCTCTAATTTTTGCAAAGCCTTATTTAAAAAATAGGCTTTTCCCTTGGGTAAAACACAGTGCGTAGTTCCAGCAAAACGCTATGCATTCTTAGGCTAGCTCACATGTCTGAATTTCCCATTACCACCGTCATATTTTCAACTAAACAACATAATACCATCCTGAATAACACCTACGACAGCGGCCTGGTTCTCATTCGATTCCGAGAAATGAATCAGAGAGTTGATTTTGTCGATCTTGTTTGTATTTAAAAGTCCAACCCAATAGTTGTAGCCGCCCAAGTCCGGTGCTCTGTGCAAAACATTGTTGTAAAGCTTTGAGATAAAAACCTCGTTGATTGGATTGGCGCCATACAAAGCCTTGAATTCAGCACTAGATATAAAAGCAGAACTCACGGTCGGCAGTGATACACCTCCATCCATCAAACCAATCCAATATTTCAATCCACTGTTATCGGGTGTGCGGTTGAATGCGGCTTGATAGATTCGATAGGCTTGGCCGGCATTTCCATTAATATCAAGTGCAAGGCTTCCATTTGTAAACTCAAGCCGTTCAATACTGACCAGTGTGTCTTGACCGTCCCTTCCTGTAACTTTGTCCGTTACGGTGGCGCTGTTGGTATTTCTGACCAAAGTGTAGTCAGCACGTTTGCCCGAGAACACTGCCGTGTCAACGCCAGCGTTGCCGTTGAGGACATCATTGCCACCCAACCCCGTCATAAAATCATTGCCTGCCGTTCCGTTAAACGTATCGGAGCCCACGAAAATATCTTTCCAATTTGATACCTGCCCATCAGCCCATGAGCCAAAAATATCAATATTCTGTCCGGAAAAGGCGGCTTGATAGACAACATTTTTCCCGCTGGCATCTGTTCGGGTGGTTAAATGAAAGCCGTTAGGCGATATGATCTCTGCAGTTGTATTGATGGCCGATGTCGTGCCGTTAAAGCCCCAGCGCAAATCGCCCGTAATCTTTGCACTTAATCCGTTAACCACAATACTTGCACTTTTGATGCTGCCGTTGATGCCAAGTTTTCCTCCCTCATTAAGGTTCCCTTGGATGTCTAAGGAGATGCCCGGAGCATTAATGGTAAGCCGGGAAATACTTACATTCTTTAAGGTTTCAAACCCACTACCATAGAGGGCAAAGCTGCCGCTGGGTATTAGCAGCCCGGTGACGAGAACGTTGGATTTGGTTTCAATGATGCCGTCATTAAATGGGTCTACCGACATGGCTGATACTGAATCTAGACTAGATAGGGCACTTTGAAAAGAAGCTTCCCAAAACCCCCGGGCCCACGTTGTGGAATTGATTGTTGCCATATCTAGTCCCTTAAGTTATTGATAATAATATTAACAAAAATGTAGAAAAATCAATTTAGAAGATAGATGCCATTCTGAATAACGCCAATCACACCAGCTTGATTCTCAGCGGACTCAGAGAAGTTAATTAATGTGCTGATATTGTCAATCTTGCTGGTGTTCAAAAGCCCAACCCAATAGTTGTAGCCGCCCAAGTCCGGTGCTCTGTGCAAAACATTGTTGTAAAGCTTTGAGATAAAAACCTCGTTGATTGGATTGGCGCCATACAAAGCCTTGAATTCAGCACTGGCTATAAAAGCAGAACTCACGGTTGGCAGTGATACACCACCATCCATCAAACCAATCCAGTATTTCAATCCACTGTTATCGGGTGTGCGGTTGAAAGCGGCTTGATAGACTCTGTAAGCTTGCCCGGCGATGCCGTTGATGTCCAGCGCTAGCGCCTTATCCGAGAACTGAAGGCGTTCGATGTTAGTTAAAGTGTCAGTGCCGCCAGTGGAAGAGACTACTGTATAGCCTGCTGATATTTTTCTTACTGTGGCATTAGCATATGTGCCGTCAAAAATAGCAGTGTCAATTCCTACTCCACCATCAATAATATCATCGCCTGAAGCGCCATTGATCAAATCATTTCCATCGAAACCGAAAATCTTATCATTCCCGGAAGTGCCGACCAATGATTCATTTTGCACAATTCTTCCGAGGGGTTTTGTGGCTTTTGATACGTAAGCATACGTATATTGTTGCTCAACCTGCGGCCAAGAGTGAAATGGCGTTGAAACAAAACCGACAAAGTCAACAATACCATTATTTCCGATGTCCACCGGAACTAATTTTCCAGGGCCAGATGTTTCAAATTTTTTTATTCCCTCTTCCCCTGAAAATTGGTAAGGCTGCACATAGGCCAAATCAGAATTATTTAATAAATTTAGGATGCCATGGTCATTCAAAAATATTGAAGTGTAATCTTTAGATTTGGATTGCCAAGTGTCAGTAAAATTAACTTGAAAACCATTCAAAACCACATCTAACCAACCGTCACCATTTAAATCCAAAATATGAATATTACCCTCCCCGTGCCTATGCCCTGCGTTGGGGTCTTTAATAGAAGCTGTTAAGTCGCTAAACCCGCCTTTACCGTCACCAATCATTAGCCTCAATCTTCCTTGGGAATAATAATTAGTTGAGTCACCAGCATCAGTCACCCATGCGTGCTCCATGAATATAATATCTTGGTGTCCATCACCATTAAAATCTGCAGCGGAAATGAAGTTGGTTCCAATATTTCCCGTAATGAGGCTCGAACGCGGAATTGACTTCACCTTTACGCCATCTACAATTCCACTGGAACCACCAGAAGCCAGCCAAAGGTCGCCTCCATTGACTTGACCATTATCTTGTTTAGGCATGGTTGAGTAGATTAAGTCATCGTAACCATCTTCATTGAAATCAGCAGATACCGTTGCATTTATCTTCGGCCAACCCCACTTGTTACTCCATGAGCCAGTAAGTAGTGCAGCTTCTGGAGTTGGATTTATATCGCGAGATAAAAATTGGTTATTTTTGGCACCGTAGAAAGTCCACCAATCGGAAAAAAAATCTTTGAATCCATCGCCATTAAAATCACCGACTGCCATTGAATGGCCAGTTATATATCCAGGAGAGCCTCCCGGGTTCGTATTTTGTAAAATTAGCCCTTGGAAACTATCTGTCCAGTTTAATTTTGTTGTATTTCCTCCAAAGATGACTACGGGTGACTCTGGTACATTCACGGACGTTAAGCTATCGGCTACTCTGTTAATATTCGCCATTGCGGACAAGACAATGTCTATTATTCCATCGCCATTAAAATCACCTTTTCCCAATCGATATAAAAAGTGCTTGTTAGGAAAGCTTGATGCTGCGGCAATAGAGGCAGAATTTTGAAATCCACCTTGACTATTCTGTAAAAGCAATATTGGATCGATCTTTGTTTGATGGGAAATTACATGTTGAAATAGCATTGGTTGGATTATTAGATCCATTAGTCCATCGCCATTAAAGTCCCCGAACTCTGTATTATGAATATCCATACCAAACCAGCCAGAAGGCACTATGTCTGAAGGTGTTGGGTACCAGGTCTGGCTAAATTTTTCATTACTGGTAAGTCTAAGAAAGCCAAAATCTTGAACTTTAAAGTAACTAGAACTTAAATTTTCTACTTCGATTGTAGACAATTCTTTAATCTTGGTGGATGTGTCAAATATATTTGCCATAAAATTATTAGCCCTTGCAGATTTCTATTTGATTTATTTATCGTTATCTGACCGAGTCTGGATTCCCGCCTTGAGAACATGGCACTTCCAATCTGCGTATATGAGGCAGATTTTATAGAATATTTCATCAACAATTTTCTTTGAGCCAACCCGCCGAAGTGGAGTTGACTTATCACT
>JBIKHX010000162.1:0-5176 GCA_044361945.1 Polaromonas sp.
GGCGAGGCGCGCAACGCACTGGCGCGGGCGGTGTTCTTCAACCGGCTTGGCGAAATCCGCGACCGCAGCTTTGAACAGCAACGTTACCGGGCCAGCGGCCTCAATCTGGTGACCGCAGCCATCGTGTTGTGGAACACCGTCTATCTGGAAAGGGCGGCGAACGCCTTGCGCAATCACGGCCGGGGCGTCGATGACCCGCTGTTGCAATACCTGTCGCCGCTGGGCTGGGAGCACATCAACCTGACCGGCGATTACCTCTGGCGCAGCAGCGCCAAGGTCGGTGCGGGGAAGTTCAGGCCGCTACAGCCGCTGCCAAAGTCTTAACGTACTTTAAATTCCGTTTTCTGAGACGACCCCAGAGAGAGCCCCAATCACCGAAGAGCTATGGCGATTTGATGTTTTCGTTGATTGCACGCTAGTCGCATGGAATCACATGGCACTGCAGGCCGGATCCACCTGAGTGAAGCTACGCATCAAGCTTTGATCAAGCCTTTCGCTCTTGAACATTGCGGCGTCATCAATGTCAAAGGCAAGGGCGAGATGAGTACTTGGTTCTTGAACAAGCACCCTCTCAGCTGATGGCGTGCTTTACACATGGCTGAGTAAGTTCAAAAAAGCTGATGACCCCGTTGCCGGTGGTGATCTCAAAGCCATGCAATCCGAGGTGGCAAAGCGTCCGGGTGAAGTACGCTTTCTTCACGGAGAACCGTGCGTAATTTAGGCTCTCGTCCATGGCCAAGGTCAACGGGGCATTGACCCTGAAGATCCAAGAGTTCTATGACCAGATTGTGGGCATCTACGGCTGTCCACGCCATTTCTCTGATATGCGCGATGCTGATTTAGCTTGCGGCGAGAACCGGGTGGCCAGGTTAATCGATGAATTGAGCTGGCTCGACTTTAGAGCCTGAATCAAGCGCCGTCTTTACGGTAATTGGCCAACGTAAAATCCGTTTCTCACTCACGAGCCGGGAATTCGCCGACATGACAACGTTACTCAAAATAGATTTCGTCTCCGATGTCTCCTGCCCCTGGTGCGTGGTTGGCTTGCGGGCGCTGGACCAAGCCCTGGTACGGGTCAGCCCTGAGGTCAGCGCGACGCTGCACTTTCAACCATTCGAGCTAAATCCGACCATGGGGCCTGAAGGCCAGGACATCACTGAGCACATCACGCAAAAGTACGGTATTTCAGAGGCTCAGGCCGAAGCCAACAGGGCGGTCATCCGTGAGCGGGGTGCGGCCTTGGGCTTTACCTTCAGTGGCACCAACTCAGACGGTGGCGGGCGCAGCCGAACTTACAACACCTTTGACGCGCATCGCTTGCTGCATTGGGCGCACACGGTAGGCGCTGACCAGCAGAAAGCGCTCAAAGAAGGGCTTTTCAAGGCCTATTTCACTGATGGTGAAAGCCCTGCATCGCACGCCGTATTGATCAAAGTGGCGCAATCTTCGGGACTCGATCCCGTTCGTGCGGCCGGTATTTTGAACTCAGATGAATTTGCTATAGAAGTGCGCGAAAGTGAGCAGTTCTACCAGTCTCAGGGGATTCACTCGGTGCCTGCTGTCATCATCAATGACCGCCACTTGATCTCTGGCGGTCAGCCGGTCGAAGTATTTGAGCAGGCACTGCGCCAGATAGCCCGGGCCGGCACTTAACTCAGCCGGGACATCAGCCATGTACTTACCAGCACATTTCAAAGGCGAATGGACCCGGCATGCGGCGCCCCTTATACGCGCGGATCCGTTTGCCAGCCTGATCAGTTGTGACGACAAGGGCTTGCCCTTTGTGACGCATTTGCCGCTGCAATTGCAAGACGAAGCCCCTGGCCAGGAGGGCGTGAACCCGGTTTTGCTGGGCCATGTGGCCCGCGGCAATCCGCACTGGCGGATTTTGCAGCAGCGACCGCAAGCCGTAGTTACTTTTCTCGGGGCGCACGCTTATCTGTCCCCCCAGGTCTATCCAGACCTGGCGCGCGTGCCGACCTGGAACTACCTGGCCGTGCATTGCACCGTTGAGGCCACGCTCATTGACGAGCCCGAGGCCAAGGATGCTTTGCTGAAAAAACTCATTGGTGAGCACGAACCGGCTTACGCCGAGCAGTGGCGTGGGCTGGCGCCTGATTACCAGCGCATGATGCTTTCTGCCATGGTGGGTTTTGAGCTGCGGTTAACAGCTTTTGAGTGCAAGCTCAAACTCAACCAGCACCGTCCCGAAGCACATGAAGCCACGGTGAACATGTATGCCAGCGGCACCGAAGACCAACGCATTCTGGCCGAATGGATGCATCGCCTCAAGGCAGAAAAAGCCAGCGGGAGTGGCAGCGCTTCATGAATGATCAGGCCATGATGCAACTGGCCTTGAGCGAAGCCCGCACAGCGATGACTGCCGGTGAAGTGCCCGTGGGGGCGGTGGTGGTACGCCATGGTCAGGTGATTGCCACCGGACGCAACGCACCCATAGATGCACACGACCCGACGGCGCATGCAGAAATCAATGCGATTCGTGCTGCAGCCCAGGTTTTGGGCAATTACCGTCTCGATGACTGCGAGTTGTATGTAACCCTGGAGCCTTGTGCGATGTGCAGCGGCGCCATGCTGCACGCGCGGCTCAAGCGTGTGGTGTTCGGTGCTGCAGACCCCAAGACGGGTGCTGCAGGCTCGGTGATCGACTTGTTTGCTCAAAATCAGCTCAATCACCAGACCGACGTGCACGGCGGGGTGCTGGCCGAAGAGAGCAGGGCGCTGCTCCAAACTTTTTTTAGCAAACGGCGGGCAGCCCAACGAGACGAAGCCCGGCTTAATCACCCCTTGGAAGACATCGCCCTGCGCACACCGGATGCCGCTTTCGCTGACCTGCCAGCCTACCCGTGGCAAGCGTATTACCTCAGTGACCTGCCGGCCTTGGACGGCTTGCGCATGCATTACCTGGACGAGCGCGGCGCAAGCGAGTCATCCGGCGCACTGACTTTTTTGTGCCTGCACGACAGTGCCCGCTGGAGTTATATGTACAGCCCCTTGATTCCCACCATTCTGGCGGCCGGGCAGCGCGTTGTGGCACCCGACATGATCGGTTTTGGCAAAAGTGACAAACCCAAAAAAGAGGCTTTTCACCAACTTGAATTTCACACACAGACCTTGCTAGAGCTTGTCGAACGGCTGGACTTACAAAACATCGTGCTGGTGTTACCGCAGAGCAGCCACTGGCCCGGCTTGTCGCTGCCCATGGCGGCGCCGCAGCGCTACCTCGGGCTGTTGCGCCTCGACTTAGCCGCTTCTTTGGCGGATGAGCTAGCTTGCAAAGCCCCTTTTCCGGATACCGGCCATGAGGCGGCGCTGCGGGCTTTTGCACGCCTGCTCCCCAAGCCCGACGAGGCCGAAGCAAAAAACGCTTGGCGCGGGCAGAATTTCAGCACCCTGGCTGAGGCCCTCGGTCTTGCCAAGTCAAGCTGATTTTTAAGTCGCTGCCGGTGGGATACTCATCATCGTGAAAAAACATATTTACATTTACTCGCCCTCCAGCGCCGTACGCGACAAGGCCAGTTTCAAACGTGGCATTGCGCGCCTCAAAGCCATGGGGCATGAGCTCGAGGTGGACGAAGCAGCTTTGAGCAGCCATCAACGCTTTGCCGGCGATGACGCCACGCGCCTGGCGGCCATTGCCCGTGCCGCTGCCAGCGGTGCCGACGTGGCGTTGATATCGCGCGGCGGCTATGGACTGTCTCGCATACTGCCGGACATTGACTACAAAGCGGTTGCCAAAGCCATAGACAAGGGAACGCAGTTTGTGGGGCTGAGTGACTTCACTGCTTTTCAAATGGCTTTGATGGCCAAGACCGGCGCCACCACCTGGGCCGGCCCGGCACTGGGTGAAGACTTTGGCGTCGATGGCGAGCCCGACGACATCATGCAAGCTTGCTTTGAAGACATGCTGAGCGGGCAGGGCGAAGGCACCGGCTGGCAACTGCCCAAGCGCTCTGTTTCAGGGCTGGAGCAGGCCAGCGGGGATGCTGACTTCAAAATCAACAAAGCCACGCTGTGGGGCGGCAATTTGTGTTTGCTCGCCTCCCTGGTTGGAACACCTTACCTGCCCAAGGTCAAAGGCGGCGTACTGTTTATTGAGGACGTCAACGAACACCCTTACCGGGTTGAGCGCATGCTGAGCCAGCTGCTTCACGCGGGTGTATTGGCACAGCAAAAAGCCATTGTGTTTGCTCAGTTCAGCAACTACAAACTGGTGCCGCACGACAAAGGCTTTCAGCTGGCGAGCGTGGTGCAGTGGTTGCAGTCCCAGGTCAAGGCCCGCGTGCTGACCGGCTTGCCCTTTGGCCATGTGCCCACCAAAGTGCTGCTCCCGGTAGGTGCCTCTGTGAGCTTGTTGGTGGAAGGGCGTGACGCCTTTTTGCTTTGGGGTCACGCGCACTGAACAAAATGCCAACTGGCCAAGCACTTACTTGACCAGCAGGACAGGCACCTCGGCATCGGTTAGTACGCGCTGTGCCACGCTGCCCATGACAGCGCGCCCCAGCAAACCATGACCGTGAGTGCCCATCACGATCATGTGCGCTTTTTCACGGCGGCTTGCATTGAGCAATTCATTGGCTGCTGAGCCAATCACCCAGGTCGCCTTGTACTTGATCTTGTGCTTGCCAAGGAAGCGCTCAATGGGTTTGAGTACTTTGCCGGCCTCATCTGCGTGGTAGTCGTTCACAGTTGACGCACCCACCATGCGCTTGACCCGCGCCGGAATAGGCGCTTGTACGTTGAGCACCAACAGCTCATCATCCGGACCACACAGACCTTCATGCGTGACCAAAAAAGCCAGGGCTTTTTTGGTGTAAGAACTGCCATCGACAGCCATCAATAGTTTCATTTTTTCCTCTGAACTTTAAAAATTAGGTTGTTGTAAAGGAGGGCATCTGTGTCTAGTGAAGATCAGCCTCTTTGTTCTGACTGGAGCGCAGCACCAGCACGGGCACCGGTGACAAACGGATGATCTGCTCCGCACCGCTGCCCATGAGCACACGGCCAAGTCCCCGGCGTCCGTGTGTGCCGACGACCATCAGATCTGCGTTAAAACGGGTAGCCGAATCAGCCACTACCTCAGCCAGACGTTCGCCAAAGTTGTCGAACAACTGAGTGTCTGCCTGCACGCCTTCTGCCCGCGCCAGCTCCAGTGCGT
>JBIKHX010000163.1:0-5169 GCA_044361945.1 Polaromonas sp.
TCATAGGCGGGGCCGATGCCGCGCCCGGTGGTACCAATCTTGGCGATGCCGGCTTTTTCTTTGGCCGCTTCGCGGGCAATGTCCAGCGCGGCATGAAACGGCAGGATCAGCGGACAGGCTTCACTGATGCGCAGGCGCGAACGCACCTCCACACCGGCTTTTTCCAGGCCTTCAATTTCTTCAAACAGTTTGGCAGCTGATAGCACCACGCCGTTGCCGATGTAGCACTTCACGCCCGGACGCATGATGCCGCTGGGGATCAGGTGCAAAGCGGTCTTGACGCCGTTGATGACCAGCGTGTGGCCGGCATTGTGACCGCCCTGAAAGCGCACCACGCCTTGCGACATTTCAGTGAGCCAGTCCACCAGCTTGCCTTTGCCTTCGTCGCCCCATTGGGTTCCGACGACCACAACGTTGCGGCCCGCAGCTGCGGTGTTTTTATTTGTCATTTAAGGGTTACTTGCTCATAAAAGTGGACAGGATGAGGCGATCAAGCCATCAGGCAGAAGTCTTGGTCAATGATTGAACAACCCACAAGCCGGCCGCTTGCACCAGTTCTCGGTCGCAATCGAATTCATTGACCTCATGTTCATGGCCGGGCAGCACGCAGGCGACCGTCTCTCCCTGGGCGCGTAAGCTGGCAATGGCCTGGCGCAGGCCAGCGTCTACGCCCCAAGGCGCACGTACCGCTGCCCGCAAGGAGCGTGCAGGCAAGTTGCTGACCAGCTCTTTGAGATCCAGGCTGAAGCCGGCGGCAGGCCTACGGCGGCCAAACACGGCGCCGACCTCGTCATAACGGCCACCACGGGCCAATTCTGCACCATCACCATAAATGGCAAAGCGCGTGCCGCTGTAATAGGCATAACCGCGCAAATCAGCCAGGTCAAAGCCGAGCTTCACATCGCCGCCCAGTTGTCGCACTTGAGTGGCCAGCCAGCGCATGCCTTCGATGGCTTGCAGTGCGCCGGGCACCCGCTTTAGGGCACGTTCAGCATCGCTCAAGACCTGCTCGTCTCCGTAGAGCTCAAGCAAAGCTTTCAAACCATCGGCACAAGCTGTGGAAATACCGGGCTCGGCCGCCAGCAGGCTGGCCAGTTCACTCGCGTCTTTGTCAGCCAATGCAGCATGCAGGCGGGCCAGTGCAGCCGGGCTGCTTATGCGGGCGTCGGCCAACAAGCTGCTGACGATACGCACATCGGCCATATCGACCGACAACGAGCCGATACCGGCTGCACGCAAGCCTTCCAGGGCCAGCAATTGGACTTCTAGGTCGGCTTCGAGACCGGCATGGCCAAAAATTTCAGCGCCGAACTGCAGCGGCTCGCGCGTGGCGTGCGGACGCTCAGCACGCGTGTGCAGAACCGGGCCGCAGTAGCAAAGCCGCGCCACGCCGGTCCGGTTGAGCAAATGCGCATCAATGCGGGCCACTTGGGGGGTGGTGTCGGCGCGCAAGCCCAGAGTTCGACCGGAAAGCTGGTCCACCAGCTTGAAGGTTTGCAGGTCCAGCGCCTCACCGGTGCCGGTCAGCAGCGACTCCAGGTGCTCGAGCAGCGGCGGCATGACCAGCTCGTAGCCGTAGCTGCGCGCCGTGTCCAGAAAAAGGCGGCGGAGTTCTTCGATATGACGCGCCTCGGAGGGCAGGACATCGGCAATTTGATCCGGCAATTGCCATGATGACGACCAGGCGGACATGCGTTACTTCAGATGATCTGTAAAAAAGCGATTTTACCGGTGCTTGCACCCGGTTTTGGACCGGCAGCACGGAAAAGCTGCGCAATCAGTCGCCAAAGCAACGCAGACCGGTGCACCCGGCCTGCTGTGTGTAGCTTTTCAGCTTATTTTTTGGCCGGGGCAGATCCGGCCCCGGAGCCGCGCATGGCCTTGAAGAAGTCGGAAGACTGGTCCACCACCATCACATCGCTCTTTTTGTTGAAGCTGGCCTTGTAGGCGTCCAGACTGCGGTAGAACTGCGCAAACTGGGGGTCACGGCCGAAAGATTCGTTGAACAAGGCAGCAGCTTGCGCATCGCCCTCGCCTTTGACTTTTTGTGCATCGCGGTAAGCGTTGGCAATAGTGACTTCGCGTTGGCGATCTGCGTCAGCGCGAATTTTTTCGCCTTCAGCAGCACCGGTTGAGCGCAGCTCATTGGCCACGCGTTTGCGCTCGGCTTCCATACGGCGGTAGACCGACTCAGTGATCGCCTCAACATAGTCAACGCGGGTAATGCGCACGTCCACCACATCAACGCCCCAAGGCTTGGCGCCACGCACCACCTGCAACACTTCGGCTTTGACATCGGCCATCAAGGCTTCACGCTTGAGGGAGAGCAAGTCTTTGACAGTGCGTTTGTTGATCTCTTCCTGGAAAGCATTGCGCACCACACGGTTGAGCTGGTTGGCACCAGCGCGTTCGTCAAGGCCCACATTGCGGATGTATTCCGATGGCTGGGAGATGCGCCAGCGCACGTACCAGTCGATCACCACACGCTGCTTTTCGGCCGTCAGCATGGGCTCGGCATCCGTGCTGTCCAGCGTGAGCAAACGCTTATCGATGTAAGACACGTTTTGAAATGGCGGCGGCAGCTTAAAGTTCAGGCCGGGCTCGGTGATCACTTCTTTGATCTGTCCGAGCGCATACACCACACCAAACTGGCGCTGGTCAACAACAAACAACATGGAACTGAGTAGCACCACGGCCACCAGCAGCGAAGAAGCTAAAAATCCGATTCTGTTCACGGTGTGTCCTTAGCGAGTGCGTGCGTCACGTGCGCGCGTGTCAACCGGGGGGGATGGCGGCAAGACTGGCGCCGGCACAGGGTTGCTGGGCGGGGCGACCAGAATGTCCGGCCCCGGGGCACCCTGAGCACTCATTTGAATGATCTTGTCCAGCGGCAGGTACAGCAGGTTGGAACCCTGTTTGGACTCGACCATCACCTTGGTGACGTTGGAATACACCTGCTGCATCGCGTCGGTGTACATGCGGTCACGGGTGACTTGCGGTGCCTTCTGGTACTCAGTCAGCACAGAGCGAAAGCGCTGCGCATCACCTTGGGCCTGCGCCACAATCTTGGCTTTGTAGGCTTCGGATTCTTCTTTCAGCCGAGAAGCAGAACCGACGGCGCGCGGAATCACATCGTTGGCATAAGCTTGAGCGTCATTTTTAGCACGTTCACGCTCTTGACCGGCTTTGAGAACATCGTCAAACGATGCTTGAACCTGCTCGGGGGGGCGCACACCGCTTTGTTGCAAATTGATGCCGACAACCTCGACGCCCACCTTGTAGCGGTCCAGGATGGTTTGCATCAAATTGCGCACCCGGGGGCCGATCTGGTCACGTTCTTCGGCCAATGCAGAGTCCATGCGCATCTTGCCGACGACTTCACGCACAGCCGTTTCAGCGGCCTGCACCACGGCGCCGGCCGGGTCTTTGCTCTCAAACAGGTAGGCGCGTGCATCGCTCAAGCGGTACTGCACTGCGAACTTGATTTCCACAATGTTCTCGTCTTCGGTCAGCATGGCCGACTCACGCAGGCCGGTGGCCTTGATGACCGTGTCACGACCAACATCAACAGAGCGGATCTGAGTGACCACCACCATCTCGTGGCGCTGTACCGGGTAGGGCAGACGCCAATTAAAACCGGCGCCGACGGTGGCCTTGTAGCGGCCGAACTGGGTAATCACCGCTTGCTGACCCTCTTGAACGATGAAAAAGCCGGTGCCCAGCCAGATCAGCACAGCGATGGCCGCAATCAGACCGACGCCGATACCGGCGCTTTTCATGTCCGGCTGAAAACCGCCACCACCCCCGGTAGGGCCTGATGGGCCGGCAGGGCCGCGGGGACGACCGCCGCCCTTGATACCGCCCAGAAAGCCACCCAGTTTGCGGTTGAAGTCACGCCAGAGCTCGTCCAGGTCCGGTGGACCCTGGTTGGCACCCTGGGGTTTGGGCTGCCGCGGGGGGGGCGGAGCCGGAGAATCTTCAGGCCTGGCTTCAGGCTTGGCGCCACTTTCGGAGGGAGGGGACTTGTCATCGTCGCGACCCCAGCGCGGATCATTGAGATTGAACATGCCGAGCGCACGCTGTTTCAGGCGTGCCGGCAAGGCCGTTATCGTCTGGAGCACAGGGTTCAGATTCATGGATCGATTTCTCTTGTTATTTGTTAACACCGACATTGTGCCTAATTAGGCAACAGCCTCAGGCATGAAAGGGGAATCCTCGCCGTGCGAAGTACCGGCTAAATCCGCCAACAATTGCCTCAATACGGGCAGACCTTCCCCGGATTGCGCACTCACAAAGACCCGTTGCAGACTACGGGGTGACTCGGACTCGGGGTCATTGACCTCGAACATATCCACCATATGGAGCGGCCAGCGGGCATTTTCAAGCGCGTCGAGCTTATTAAAGACCAGCAACTGCGGCACCTGAGCGGCCCCTATCTCGGTCAGCACGCGCTGCACTTGCTCGATTTGCGCCAAAAAGTCAGGGTTAGAACCGTCCACCACATGCAGCAGCAAGTCGGCGTCAGCCGCTTCCTGCAGCGTCGCTTCAAAGGCATCAATCAGCCCGTGCGGCAGGTCGCGGATAAAACCCACCGTGTCGGACAAGGACACCGAGCGAGCCGCGTCACCCAGGTAAAGCTGACGCGTGGTGGTGTCCAGGGTGGCAAAAAGCTGGTCTGCGGCATAGGCTCTGGCTTTAACCAGGGCATTAAAAAGCGTGGTTTTTCCTGCGTTGGTGTAGCCCACCAGGGAGATAGAAAAAGCGTTGCGCCGGTCGCGCTGCTTGCGCTGGGTCTGCCTCTGTCGCTTGACTTTGGTCAGCCGCTCCTTGGTGCGCTTGATGGACTCGCTGATCATGCGTTTATCGAGCTCGATCTGCTTTTCGCCCGGGCCGCCGCGCACGCCGGCGCCGCCGGTTTGCCGCTCCAGGTGCGACCAGCGCCGCACTAAACGGGTAGAAAGATATTGCAAGCGCGCCAGCTCGACCTGCAGCTTGCCCTCATGGCTGCGGGCGCGTTGCGCAAAGATCTCAAGAATCAGCAAGGTCCGGTCGTTGACCGGCATGTCCAGCGTGCGCTCAAGGTTGCGCTGCTGGGCCGGGCTCAGAGACTGGTCAAACAGCACTTCTGTTGCGCCGACCTCGCGGGCCATCATTTTGATTTCTTCGGCT
>JBIKHX010000164.1:0-5161 GCA_044361945.1 Polaromonas sp.
CAATCGCCTTGAGTGGCCAGGCGCCGCGCGAGACCTTCAGCGAATTGGGGCTGCTTTCGACTTTGGCGCCCATCAGCTGTGCGGCTTCGACAAAGCGGATATCGCCCTGGATCGAGGCCGAGCCGATGCCGCGTATGTCGATGCTGTGGCCGGCGCCGGTGGCGATGGCGCCCAGCGCCACAAAATAGCTGGCCGACGAAGCGTCGCCCTCAACATGGATTTCACCCGGCGACTGGTAGCGGCTGCCCGCCGGGATGGTGAAGCTTTGCCAGCCCTGGCGCCGCACCTCAATACCAAAGCGCGCCAGCAGCTTGAGCGTGATCTCGATGTAAGGCTTGGAGATCAACTCGCCGGTGACTTCGATGCGGATGTCTTGCTTGGCCACCAGGGGCAGCGCCATCAGCAGCGCCGTCAAAAATTGGCTTGAGACATCGCCTCGAACTGCAATAGGTTTGTCCAACGCGAGCTTGCCCGGCTTCAGGTGCAATGGCGGAAAGCCGTCGTTGCCCAGGTAATCAATGCTGCAACCGAGCTGGCGCAGGGCATCGACCAGGTCGCCGATGGGGCGCTCATGCATGCGCGGCACGCCAGAGAGTTGATAGTCTCCGCCCAGCAAAGCCAGCGCGGCTGTCAGCGGGCGCATGGCGGTGCCTGCGTTGCCCATGAACAGTTTGCCTTGGCGGTTCAAGAGCTTGCCCCCCAGCCCGCCAATCACGGCGGTTTGTCCGGCCTGCTCGACGCTGCAGCCCATTTGCTTGAGCGCGCCCAGCATTACGGCAGTGTCGTCAGAGGCCAGCAAGTCATGCACCACGGTTTGGCCCTGGCTCAGCGCGGCCAGCAGCAGCACGCGGTTGGAAATGCTTTTGGAGCCCGGCAGGTGCACGGTGCCGTGCGCGCCGGTCAGAGGCGGAATGTCCAGCGACTCGATATCAAACATGAAACTGAATCAATCCTGATGCGGTGAAGAAGGGTCTGAGGACTGCGCCCAGCGGGTGCGCGCTTCGCTGGCTTGGGTGATGGCGCTGTGCAGTTGCGGGGCATCGCCGGCGGTGATCAGTCGCTCCAGCGCCTGCAGGCTGTCCTGGAAATGGCGTGATTGCGCCAGCAGCTCGTCACGGTTGGCCAGCAGGATGTCGCGCCACATGGCCGGTTCGCTGGCGGCAATGCGGGTGAAATCGCGAAAGCCCGAACCCGCCAGCGCCATGAATTGCTCGCCCTGGTCTTGCCCATGGAGGCTATTCATCATGGCAAAGGCCAGCAAATGCGGCAGGTGGCTGACGGCGGCGTAAGCCGCGTCATGTACATCGGCAGGCATTTCCCTGACATGCGATCCCAAGGCAGTCCAAAGCTGGCGCGCCAGCATGAGTTGGGCCGGGGCTGTTTCTGGCAGCGGCGTGAGGATGACTTTCTTGCCTGCGTACAAGCCGGCCTCCGCGTTACGCACGCCCGACAGCTCTTTGCCGCAAATCGGATGCGCCGGCACAAAACAGGGCAGTAAGGTGCCCAGGCCGTTTCTTGCGGCCAGCACCACGTCGCCTTTGGTGGACCCCACATCCATCACCAGCGTGTCTTTGTGGATGACCTGGGCAATGGCTTGCAGCGTGCTTTGCGTCGCGCTCACAGGCACGGCCAGCAGCACCAAATCAGCTCTCTCGGCAGCCAGCTCCGCAGAGGCCGCTACCTTGTCAATCACACCCATTTGCATGGCCATGGCCGTGCTAGCGGGGGAGGGGCTAAAGCCAGTCACGCGCTCAACCAGACCGGCGCGTTGAAGTGCCAGGGCAAACGAGCTGCCCATGAGGCCGCAGCCAATCAGGCCAAGTTGTTTGAACACTTGAGTTTGCGCCTCAATCACCTGCGGGGTAGTTACCCAGCACTTTGAAGAAGGCGCAAAGCTGCTGCAACTCTGCCAGTGCAGCGCTCACATGAGGCTGCGAAGTGTGGCCTTGCAGGTCGATGTAAAAGTAGTATTCCCATTGGCCCGAGCGGGCCGGGCGCGATTCGAAGCGCGTCATGGAAACGCCATGCGTTTTGAGCGGGCCCAAAATGTCATGCACCGCGCCGGGCCGGTTGGGTACCGAAACAATCATGCTGATGCAGTCTTTGCCGGAAGCCGGAGGCGAAGGCAGTGTTTGCGGCAGGCAGACCACGGCAAAGCGCGTGCGGTTAAAGGCGTCGTCCTGAATAGCGTGCGCCGCGTTGTGCAAGCCAAACTGCACACCGGCACGTTCGCTGGCAATGCCGGCCCAAGCCGGGTTGGTGGTGGCCAGACGAGCGCCTTCGGCATTGCTGGAGGCGGTGCGCCGCTCGGCCTTGGGCAGGTGCGCGGTCAGCCAGCCCTGGCATTGGGCCAGTGCCTGCGGGTGCGCGTAAACCACCTCGATGCCTTCTAGCGAGTCCGAAAGGCGCAGCAGGTTGTGGCGCACCATCAAGCTGGTTTCACCCACGATGTGCAAAGGCGAATTCAAGAACAAATCGAGCGAGCGCGAGACCACGCCTTCGGTCGAGTTTTCGACCGGCACCACCCCGTAACCGGCGCTGCCGCCGGCGGTTGCGCGAAATACTTCGTCAATGCTTGAGCAGGCCACATGCTCGATGCTGGCCCCAAAAAATTGCAATGCCGCTTGCTCGCTGAACGTGCCGGCCGGGCCCAGGTAGGCCACGCGCACCGGCGTCTCCAGTGCCAGGCAGGCCGACATGATCTCGCGCCAGATGGCAGTCACGTGCTCATTCTTTAGCGGGCCGGTGTTGGCCTGTTGGATTTTTTCGATGACGGCGGCCACGCGGTCAGGTCTGAAGAAGGGCGAGCCCTCACGGCGTTTGAGTTCGCCGACCTCTTCAGCAACGCGGGCACGCTGGTTCAGCAGCGTGAGCAGCTCCCGGTCCAGTTTGTCGATTTGGTTGCGCAGTTCAGGCAAGTTGGTTGTCATGGTTTTGTCCCTGCTCAGGCATGTTCTTTTTCAAATTCTCGCATGTGAGTCACCAGCGCCTGAACGCCGGCCAGCGGCATGGCGTTGTACAGGCTCGCGCGCATGCCGCCCAGAGTTTTGTGGCCCCTGAGTTGCAGCAGGCCGCACGCTTTGGCCTGAGCTAAAAATGCATCGTTGCGCGATTCGTCGGCCAGAAAAAAAGGAATGTTCATGCGTGAACGGCAATTTTTCGCGACGCGGCTGACATAAAAATCAGAGCTGTCGATAAAGTCATACAGGAGCTTGGCTTTGGCAATGTTGCGCTGCTCGATGGCGGCCACGCCGCCTTGTTTTTTCAGCCACTCAAATGTCAGGCCGGCGATGTAAATGCCGTAGGTGGGCGGCGTGTTGTACATCGACTGGTTGTCTGCAACGATCTTGTAATCAAAGGCCGAAGGGCAGTGCGCCATGGCCTGCCCCAGCAAGTCCTGACGCACAAACACCAGGGTCAGGCCGGCAGGGCCTACGTTTTTTTGTGCGCCACCAAACGCCAGGCCCACGCGCGACCAGTCCACCGGCCGCGACAACATGTGCGAAGAGATGTCGGCCACCAGCGGGGCGTTGCTGCCCAGCGCTTGCAGGTCGGGCAGCTCATGCATTTCAATGCCATGCACAGTTTCATTGCTGCACACATGCACATAGCGCGCGTTGGTGCTCAGTTTCCAACTACCCGCTTCGGGCAAGGATGTGTGGCCGGTGTCCGCATTGCTGGCGGCCACATTGACATCACAGTACCTGCGTGCTTCTTTTTGAGAACGCTCGCTCCAGACGCCGGTGACCACAAAGTCAGCGCGCTCGCCGCGTGACAGGTTGAGCGGCACGATGGCGTTTTCTGCGATGCCGCCGCCTTGCATGAAGAGAATTTTGAAGTCTTGAGGCACGGCCAGCAACTCGCGCACGTCGGCTTCGGCAGCTTCATAGATAGAGACAAACTCTTTGCCGCGGTGGCTCATTTCCATGACGCTCATGCCGCTGCCGTGCCAGTCCAGCATGTCGGCGGCGGCACGCTCCAGCACCTCTTCAGGCAGAACGGCCGGACCTGCCGAAAAA
The DNA here is from genome assembly GCA_044361945.1 of Polaromonas sp. Lineage (GTDB taxonomy): Bacteria > Pseudomonadota > Gammaproteobacteria > Burkholderiales > Burkholderiaceae_C > Polaromonas. The sequence continues at coordinate 4,020 of JBIKHX010000164.1, forward strand.
TTGAAGGGCCGGTTCATCGCGGCAGCGCCGGGGCGCGGTGCTGTGCAAGCATGTTCAGTCGGCAGAACCTGTCGCACCGTCTGTGTCCTCGTAACATTCGGTGTCTGCAGCCGGGTCTAAGGCGTCCAGGCTGGCGTCGTTCTCAACGATGCGCTGCAAGCCGCTGAGCTTGGAGCCGTCATCCAGCCCGATCAGCGTCACGCCCTGCGTGGCACGACCCATTTCGCGGATTTCGCTGACGCGCGTGCGCACCAGCACGCCGCGGTCGGTGATCAGCATGATCTCGTCATCGGTGTGCACCAGCGTGGCTGCCACGACCTTCCCGTTGCGCTCGCTTTGCTGGATGGCGATCATGCCTTTGGTGCCGCGGCCATGGCGCGTGTACTCGTCGATCGAGGTGCGCTTGCCGTAACCGTTTTGCGTGGCGGTCAGCACGCTTTGCTGCTCGTCTTCAGCCACCAGCATGGCGATCACGTTCTGGCCTTCTTCGAGCATCATGCCGCGCACGCCGCGCGCTGTGCGGCCCATCGGACGCACGTCGTTTTCGTCAAAGCGCACGGCCTTGCCGCCGTCCGAAAACAGCATCACGTCGTGTTTGCCGTCGGTCAGCGCCGCACCAATTAAATAGTCGCCGTCGTCTAAGTCCACAGCAATGATGCCGGCCTTGCGCGGGTTGTTGAAATCGTCCAGCGGTGTCTTCTTGACAGTGCCCATCGAGGTGGACATGAAGACGTAATGGTCGGCCGGAAAACTGCGGTTGTCGCCTGTGAGAGGCAGCACCACCGTGACTTTTTCGCCTTCTTGCAAAGGGAACATATTGACGATGGGGCGGCCGCGCGAGCCGCGCGAACCGGCTGGCACTTCCCAGACCTTAAGCCAGTACAGCCGGCCGCGGTTAGAGAAACACAAAATGTAGTCGTGCGTGTTGGCAATAAAGAGCTGGTCCACCCAGTCGTCTTCTTTGGTGGCGGTGGCTTGCTTGCCCCTGCCGCCGCGTTTTTGGGCGCGGTATTCGCTCAATGGCTGGCTCTTAATGTAGCCCAGGTGCGACAAGGTCACCACCATGTCAGTGGGCGTGATCAGGTCTTCGGTGCTGAGGTCAAAGGAGCTGTGCTCGATCAGGCTGCGGCGCGCACCCAGCT
>JBIKHX010000166.1:0-5105 GCA_044361945.1 Polaromonas sp.
AAGCAGTAAAGACCCCCATAGCCCGTCCCGTTTAATCATTCAAATGGATGACATGCTTTACAGCCTCAGGCCAGACCCATGGACTACCTAGACACTTTCAGCCAATTTGCCGCGGGCATCACTTTCGAATCTCTGGGCAGCGACGTTCACGAGCAGGTCGGCTGGATTCTGGCTGACACCGTGGGCGCGATGGTCGCCGGCTCGGCCGAACCCGAGTTGCGTGCACTGGCTGCACGCCAGGCACCGGGGCCCAATGCCGTGCTGGTGGGACTGGGCAGTCGTGCCAGCGCCGAGACAGCCGCCTTCATCAACGGCACATCGGGCACTTTTCTGGAGATGGACGAAGGTAACCGGTTTTCCCGCGGCCACCCGGCGGTGCATGTGATACCCGCGGCGCTGGCGCTGAGCCAGGAGCGCGCAGCCACGGCCCAGGTGTTTTTGTCGGCGCTGGTCACCGGCTATGAAGTCGGCTCGCGTCTGGGGGCAGCCTCTGCCCTGCGCGGCGCCATGCACCCGCACGGCACCTGGGGCACGGTGGGCGCGGCTGCTGCCTGCGCCCGCATCGCCGGTATGGACGCCAAGGCCATGCGCGAGACGCTGAACATCAGCGCATCGATGACCACCGCCAGTTCCAAGCAAACTATGCTCGAAGGCGGTCTGGTGCGCAATGTTTACGCGGGCCTGAGCAACCGCAACGGCTTGCTGGCCCTGCAATTGGCCGAGTGCGGCTTCACCGGTGAGCATGATGGCCTGAGCTCGCTGCTGGGCAAAATCATTTCCGAAAAATTTGACACCGTCGGGCTGATTGATGGCCTGGGCAGCCAGTGGCACTTGATGCGCAACTACTTCAAGCTGCATTCATGCTGCCGCTACAACCATGGCACGCTGGACGCGATCGACCAGATTGCCGGCCTGGGCGCCCTGCCCTTGCCCGCAGAGATTGCCCGCATTGATGTCAGCACCTACAACCTGGCGGCCGAACTCAAAGACAAAGCGCCGCGCAACACGCTGGCTGCCAAGTTCTCGGTGCCCTTTGCCGTGGCCACGCGCCTGGTCAACCAGAGCAGCGCTTTGTCCAGTTTCACTTGGGACGCGGTGCGCGACCCGGCTGTGCTGGCACTGGCGCAAAAAGTCGAGGTCAGCGAAGACCCGTCCATGACACAACGCCTGCCGCTGGAGCGGCCGGCCCGGGTCGTCATCAGCCTGCACGACGGTCGGCAAATCACCGGCGAAGCCGGCGTCAACCGCGGCGACGATGCAGCGCCCTACACGCGCGAGGAGCTGCGGCAAAAGTTCATGGACCTGACGCAGCGCGTCTGGCCGGCGGCACATGCAGCGACAGTGCTTGAAGCCACGCTGGAGATGGCCGCCCTCAAAGGCAGTCTGGCGCCCTGGGCTGCCCTGCTTGAGCGCGCGCCGCAAGCCGCTTGAGCCAGTAGGCAGAGGGGCGATCAGCCCAGCGAGTTGTCGCCGCTCATGTAGACGAAGACCTCGGTAAAGAGCCCGTCCTGCACACGAAAGAAGTTGCAGTTGTTCTTGACCAGCTTCTGGCCTTCGTGCGTGATGTTTTCGACCCTGAAACGGCTGGCGATGTGCTGCGCGGGAACGTCTGTTACATGGTCAAAGTCACCGTGCCAGACCTTGGCATAGCGTTCATTGAGCCGCTTAAACATGCCGGCAATTTCAGCATCGCGGCCTTGGTACACGTTCGAATAAGTGGCGATGGTGAAACTTGCATCAGGCGCAAAGCAGGCCAGCGTGGCCGCCACGTCCATGCGGTCCACGGCGGCAAAGTAGCGCTCGGCCAAAGCGATCAATTCGCTGGCTGGCAAAGGGGAAGTGCTCATGGGGCTGCTCCGGCGGTCTTGAATCCTGCGTCCTGGCGCGCCCTGAAAAGCGCCAGCGCTTGTTGGTGGCGCTCATGCGCCAGCGGTGACAGCGGTACATCAAGCCGCTGCTCTTCAACAAAATGGCCATGGCTGTGACCCCGCACGCACAGGGCCGAGGGCCGGATGTCGCCCACCGGCCGGACATGGGCGGGGATGTAGCTGATGGCATAACCGATGCGCCTGTCGGCACTCTCGTTGGCGCCTGAGGCATGAACCAGATCGGTGTGGTGCAGCGACATCTGCCCTGCGGACACCGGCATCATGGTGCCGGTCTCGTGGTCAAACCGCTCACTGATGCCCTGACCGCGCCGAATCATGTTCATGGGTTCCGGTTTGTCATCGTGCTCAAAAGCACCCCAGCGGTGGCTGCCGGGCAAGGCGCGCATGCAGCCGGCCTGCACGCTGGCGTCAGACAAGGCAACCCAGGCCGTCACGTGCAAGTGAGGTTGCAGGTAAAAATAAGTGCTGTCCTGGTGCCAGCGCACATAGGCCGGCGTATTGGCTTCTTTGAGAAACAGCGTCGAGTGGTAGACCAGGATGTCAGGGCCGATCAGGTCTTGCACGGCATCCAGAATTTTCGGGTGATGGACCAGCTGGTCGGCCCAGTTGAACAGCAGGTAGGACTTGGATTTTTCGGGAAAGTCGATCAGGGCGCCACGGGCTTGCTCCCAGGACTGAAGCTCACCGCGAAATTCATTGACTTCGTGGTGGTTGAGCACGTCCACCGGAAAGACAAATCCGTCGCGCTCGTAAGCTTCAACCTGCCCGGGGCTCAGAAGCAGCGTCATGACGCAGCCCTCGCGGCGTCCATCATGGCGGTCAGCATGTCCAAGCGCGGATGCATGGGCCGCGGGTACGCGCTGCGGCTGTGCGTGTGGCCCAGAGCCAGCATGGATTCGGCGATCTTGTAGCTCAGGGGGCCGGGGTTGATGACCGGCACCGGCAGGCGGGCCTGCAGGTGAGCATGGGCCTGGTGCATGGTGGTCGAGCCCAGAATGATCACGTCCGCCCCATCGATCTCAATGGCCTTCATGGCAGCGGCTTCCAGCATGGGGAAAACCTCTTCTTCCTTGCCCGACAGCAGGGCCTGGTTATCGGGGCTGACTTCAATGGCCCGCACCGACGCGCACTTGTGATGCATGCCCAACTCGTCCAGCGCTTTTTTGTACAGCGGCTTCCAGCGGCTGGCCATGGTGAGTATCGAAAAGCGATCGCCCAGCATGAGCGCCGTCAGCATGGACACCTTACCCGGCCCGAACACCGGGATGTCGAGCACCGAGCGCAGGGCCGCCACACCGGAGTCACTCATGGTGTCTATGCAGACCGCGGAAAAACCTTCTTGCTGCGCGCGGCAACCGGCTTCAAAAATCGAGGCATCGGCCAGCACGAAATCATGGTGACTGGAATAGTTCACCGGGCCGGCCTTGACGGCGCGGTACTCGAATTGCAGGTCGGGGCCGAACTGCAAACCCTGCAATTGTTGCTGACGAAGCGCCAGATTCTCGGGCGACATGGCAAAGGGAACGATGGTCAGGATTTTTTTCATAGGGGTCACGGTTTCTTCAGAAACAGGCATGATGCGCCTTTGATTCAAACCACAAGAGAGTTCTCATGCCTGTCATATCCATCACCCTGCTACCCGGCTACAGCGCCGAAGCCGAAGAACGCCTGGTCGGACGTGTGGCGCTGGCCGCTCGCTCGGTGATTGCGGCAGCCGCAGCCGGCACCACTGTGTTTGTGAACCATGCCCACACCTACCAGCGCGACGGCCGGGTGTTCTCCAAGGGTGGGCCCGAATGCGCTAATGCCAGCGCGATGGTGCGCCAATTTTTGACGCTGATGCAAGAGCGGGACCTGAAAGCCGCCAGCGCCCTGTTGGCGCCTGATTTCGTGATGAACTTTCCCGGCCACCCGGCCATGCATGCGTTGGACGAACTGGTGAACTGGGCCAAAGGCCGCTACAGCAGCATCGCTAAAGACTACGAACGTTTTGACGAAAGCTGGGCTGACGGCTTCACGGTGGTGTACTGCTCGGGCACGCTGCGCGGCGTCTGGTTGGACGGATCGAGCTTTGAGGGCGTGCGTTTCATCGACCGCTTTGAAATAGCCGACGGAAAAATCCGCCGGCAGGACGTCTGGAACGATCTGGCAGAAACCTTGGCGCATCGCCCGGCCTAGGCGCTCAGGCCTGGGATGCTTTCCAGGCATCGAGGATCTCGCTGCCGGTCGCCGCCCAGACACCCGGGTGACGCATGATGTGCGCCAGCGCTTCTTCAAGCGCACGCATGCGGTAAGGCTGGCCGATCACCCAGGGGTGCAGCGAAATCGCCATGATGCGTCCGCCTGCCGTGGCCGACTCTTTGTAAAGTAGGTCAAACTGGTCGCACAACTGGTCACGGAAGTCGTCTTCGGTGTGGTGGTTTTGAACCAGGATGGTGTGGTCGTCAATGTCGATCGGGTGCGGCATGGCGTGGATGGGGCCGCTGGCCGTGCGCATGCCGTAAGGCATGTCGTCATTGACCCAGTCGCAGACATAGTCAAGACCAGCCGCGCCCAGCAGGTCCAGCGTCGCGGCCGACTCGGACTTGGCCGGTGACAGCCAGCCGCGCACCGCCTGGCCGCTGGCCTGGCGCAGGATGTCCAGCGTGTTGTCAATCAGCTTTTTCTCATCGTCCACAGCCAGACCGCCATGGTGAAGATGGTCCATGTCCAGACCATTGGCCATGATTTCCCAGCCGCGCTGCGTGCATTCATTGATGAGTGAGGGGTAGCGCACCGCCACCGCGGCGTTGACCGCCACCGTGGGCCGGATACCATGTTTTTCAAGCGCCTTCATGATGCGGAAAATACCCACGCGGTTACCGTAATCACGCAAGGTGTAGTGGCGCAAGTCGGGGTAAGCGGTCTGCATGGCGCCGGGCGGCTTGAAGGGCTGGCCTGCCATGTTCAGCGGAAACCACTCCAGCGCCGGCACCACCCACAAAGCCACACGGGCCTGGTTGGGCCATGCCACGGGCTTGCGCTCGGGCAGCATGGACCAGTCATAGCGCTCATGGTCCATGCCGTAGCGGCGCAGCGGGTAGTCCAGATAGTCGGCCGGTAAAGGCTTGGCGTTGGTGCTCATGGTGCTTCTCCGACGGGCTGTGCTGCCGCTGTGAAAGCATCAAAGTAGTGCTCGTTGAAATGCTGGGCAATCTCGCGCCCGGTGGCCAGCCA
>JBIKHX010000165.1:0-5105 GCA_044361945.1 Polaromonas sp.
CCGTGGCACCGCTGATCGGCGGCTGGCTGATTGTGCACCTGGACTGGCACAGTATTTTCTGGTTTTTGACTTTGGTGGGCGCAGCGCTGTGGGCAGCCAACTACAAGCTCTTGCCTGAAACACTGCACCTGAGCCACCGCCAGCCCTTTGAGGAGAAACACCTGATGCGCGGCTACTGGCAGCTGGGCTCTAACCCGCGTTTTTTGCTGCTGGCGCTGGCCAGCGGCATTCCTTTTAACGGCATGTTTCTTTATGTGCTGTCAGCGCCGGCGTTTCTGGGCGAGCACTTGCAACTGGCACCGCCCGATTTTTTCTGGCTGTTTTTGCTGACCATTGCCGGCATCATGATGGGCGCCTGGCTGAGCGGCCGCATGGCCGGACGGCTTCCGGCCAAGCAGCAAATACGTTACGGCTTTTCAGTGATGTTGCTGGTGTCTGTGGTGAATGTCGCGGCTAATTTTGTGTGGGTGCCGCAGGCTTCATGGGCCATGTTTCCGATCGCCCTGTTTGCTTTTGGATGGGCACTGATGGTGCCGGTGGTGACGCTGCTGGTGCTGGATTTGTACCCCGAGCGGCGCGGCATGGCATCGTCTTTGCAGGCCTTTGTCGGCTCGACGGCCAATGGCATTGTGGCCGGTGTGGTGGCGCCGCTGGTGATGCACTCCACCCGGGCACTGGCAGTGACATCACTGGGCATGCTGGGGGTCGGCCTGCTGGCCTGGCTGTACTTGCACAAGCGCTGGCCAGAGATCGGACGCAGCATCGAAGTGCACTGATGGCCCGCTCCCCCAGCGCCTACAACTCGCGCTGGCTGACTTTCCCCTGGCGCGCCGAGTACTTGGTTTTGGCGTCGAGCTCTTCGACCTGCACGCGGCTGCTGCGCCCGTTGTAGACCGCCGTTTTGAGCCATTCGCATTCAAGCACCAGCGCCGCCTCGTCGGCCAGCCGCGTGTGCCAGACTTTTTGCGTGCCGTCCCAGCGGTAGCCGCGCGCTTTGAGCAGGTCCTTCGCGTCAAAGGGCGCGTGGGTCGCTTGCAGCCGGTAAGTTGGCGCTCTGGCGGAATCGATGAGCCTCAACAAGCCACTGGCCCCGGTGCTGGGCAGCGTCGCCATCAAGACCGCCAGCAGCGCGTGGCAGTCCATTTCGGCGCGGTGCGCGTCATAAAACACACCCAGCTCGCCGGCCAGGGCAGTGAGCTTGGCCGAGCCGCGCCCCTCTTGACTCCAGTCAATGTCGGCAAAGGAGCAGGCCCAGTTCAGCGCCGCAAACTGCGGCAGACGCGCCTCGACAAACGGCCGGTCAAAGCCGGCGTTGTGGGCGACCACCAGATCAGCACCTTCGATCATGGCCAACACCTGGGCTTGGTCCAGCGCCTGACCGCGCAGCATCTCGTCGGTGATGCCGGTGATAACGGTGATCTCCGGGGGCATGGGCATGCCGGGGTCTTCCAGGCCGTCATAGATCTGCACCGCACCGACCGGCTCGCCGGTGGCCAGATCCACCGTGACACGCAGCAGCGCCAGCTCAACCACCTTGTCGCGCGCAGCGTTGAGCCCGGTGGTCTCGGTGTCGAGCACCAGCAGCGTAGCGACCGGGCCGGTGGCCGCAGGAAACACCAACCGCGGCACCAGGCGGCGCAGCACGCGGTAGTCAGGGTGCGCCTCCAGCGAGCGGGCCATGGCTTCAGCGCTGCCATCGGCTGCAGTATTGGAGGAGGGTGTGCGGGGGGACGCCGCCGGGCTGATTTTTTTAGCAGGAGGCTTGGCCGGACTGACGGGTGCCGGGCTTGGCTCTTCAAAGCCAAAACCCAGCTGGTCGCTGGCAACGGGGCGCGCTGGTTTCATAAGACTCTCTGAATCAGTTTGCGCCCGACTTTACACCCGCAGGGATTCATGGGCGGTGACGACATACGGCTTTCGAACGAGCCGATCTGAGTCTTTCGATGGCCTTAAGGCATCAACATGCCGCCGCTCACGTGCAGACTTTGCCCGGTGATGTAGCGCGATGCAGGCAAGCACAGGTGAGCGATCATGCGGGCCACGTCTTCAACAGTACCCTCTTCGGGCGTGATGGGCGCCGCGTCAATGCCTTTGCCTGAAGTGGCAGAGCGCTTGCCACCGATCTTGCCGGGCACCACGCAGTTCACCGTCACTCCGCGGGGTGAAAATTCGCAGGCCAGCGCGCGTGTCAAGCCGACGATGCCGGCCTTGGCCGAGACCACGTGCGCACGGTTGGCCGCACCTATGTGTGCGCTGACGCCGCCCACGTTAACGATGCGGCCTGCGCCGGTTTTAAGAATGTGCGGCAGTGCGGCCTTGGCGCATACAAAAGCACCGTCCAAAATGATGCTGGTGACGTCTTTCCACTCTGCCAGAGACAGGCTCAAAAATTCACTGTCTGCCCGGATGCTGGCGTTGTTGACCAGAATGTCGAGCCGACCAAAGGCCTCAATGGTTTGGTTGATCATTTGGGCCACAAAAACTTCGTCACGAATATCGCCCAGGCACACGATGGCGCGCCCGCCTGCAGCCTGAATTTCATGCTGCACCGCCATAGCCTCTTCGCGGGAAGAGCGCGCATTGATGACGATGGCTGCACCCAACTCAGAGAGCTCCAGGGCGGTCGCCCGGCCGATGCGGCGCACTGCGCCAGTGATAAGAGCCGTCTGGCCTGAGAGTGGTTTCATGGTGAGCTAATTGTCTGGGTGAAAGTTTCAGCGCTGCGTCAGTACTATTGCGGATGGACGCTTGCGTGATCGCATGTGAAGATACTGTGAATGCGAATAAACAGAAAGTTTTTACCGTGAGCGGCTCTGCAAAAGCGAACTTATCTTACAGCGCAGCCAATACAGGCTTGGGCATCAGTCGATTATTGAGCGACTTTACGGCCGGCCTCCAGTACGAGCAGCTGCCGGAAAAAGTACGTCACGAGTGCAAGCGCGGCCTGCTCGATTGGCTGGGCTGCGCATTGGCTGGCAGCGACACCGACACCGTGCGGCGGCTGAAATCGGCGCTGAACGCCGCAGGCAGCTTGCCAAAGGTGCAGGTCATAGGGCACGCCCACAAAATGGGCGTGCTTGAAGCGGCGCTGATGAACGGGCAGATGGGCCATGTGCTCGACTTTGATGACACGCACATGGATGGCGTGGTCCTGCACACCAGCTCGCCGGTTTTGTCAGCGCTTTTTTCTGCGGCCACCCTGGTGCCTTGCTCAGGCCAGGACCTGATGGTGGCTTACGCCCTGGGCTTTGAAGCGGGTGTTCGCATCGGTAAAGCATCGCCCGGGCATCATGACGCGGGCTGGCACCTCACCGGTACGCTGGGCACCCTGGCCGCTGGCATGGCAAGCGCCCGCCTGCTCAGGCTCGATGGCAGCCAGACCAATTACGCACTGGGCATTGCGGCCACGCAATCTGCCGGCTTGCAGCAAAACCGCGGCACCATGTCCAAGTCGTTTCATGCAGGCAAAGCCGCCCATAACGGTTTGCTGGCCGCGCTGCTAGCTCGCGAAGGCTTTGACAGCTCGACTGAAATCATTGAAGGGCGCAAAGGCTTTTCCACCACATTTGCACCGCGCCACGAATCTACCGCCATGACGGCGCAGCTGGGTCAGACCTGGGAGATTTTGTCCAACGGCCACAAGCCTTACGCCTGCGGCGTGGTCTTGCATCCCCTGATTGACGGTGTGATCGCGCTTCGCTCGCAGATCGCGGATTTTGCACAGATTGCCAGCATCGCGTTGCAGGTCAACCCGATCACAGTGCGCATCACCGGCATTGAAAAACCGCAAACCGGCCTGCAGTCCAAGTTCAGCCTTTACCACTCGGCGGCCGTCGCCTGCCTGGACGGCGTGGCCAGTCTGGCGCAGTACAGCGATGCACGGGCAGCCGACCCGACAGTCATTGCTTTGCGGGACAAAGTTCAGGTGCAGGCGGCCGAAGACTTCGGCCGTGACGAGGCGCACGTGTGCATCACGCTGGTGGACGGCAGGCGCCTTGAACACCACGTTGCCCACGCCTCGGGCACGCAACAAAACCCGATGACGGATGCAGCTTTGCAAACCAAGTTCATGGCCAACGCCGTGCCGGTGCTGGGCCAGGCGCGCAGCGAACAACTCATGCAGACCGTCTGGACGCTGGACACTTGCACTGACATCAATGCGCTGACGGCGCTGTGCGCGCTTTCAGCGTGACGCTTCGATTGACAATGCCGCTTTGCACTTTGTGCAATTTTTCCGCTTGAAACTTTCAAACACCTACATGCCCACCCTTCATCGCTACAACATCCTCGCCGGGCTCTTGCTCACGGCTCTGGGGGCTTTCATCCTTCAGCAGTCGGTGCAATGGGAGTTCCTGGACGAGTACCAAAATGAATTGCGCGTCATCTTCAAAGGTGCGGGCGTGAACGTGGTTCACTGAGCTTTATGACTTCACCCGGTTCAAGCAGTCCCTTCATCTCAGACGATACGCGGGCGCTGGCGGCCTATATCGCCGGCGCGGCTGCGCAAGCCGCACCTGAGGAAGTGCTGGAAAAAGCCCGCCATCATTTGCTAGACACCCTGGCGGCCATGGTCTCGGGCTCGCGTTTGCGGGCCGGTGTGCTGGCCAGCGCTTATGTCAAAGCTTTGGCCGGGCGCGGTCATTGCAACGTGGCCGGCACAAGGCTGCAGACCTCTGCCGTCGACGCCGCGCTGGCCAACGGCATGATGGCGCACGGTGATGAAACCGACGACTCACACCTGGGCGGACGCTTTCATCCGGGCTGCGGCATCGTGCCTTGTGTCCTGGCCGCAGCGCAGTTGCAAGCTGCCAGCGGACTGGCCGTGCTGCGGGCCGTGGCGCTGGGCTACGACATCGGCACGCGCTTTAACCTGTCGCTGGGGCCGCGCAAGCTGTACGCCGGCGGCCACAGCACCCACAGCGTCGGGCCGCTGTTTGGTGGTGCGGCGGCGGCGGCTTCTTTAATGCGCCTGAACGAAGAGCAGGTTCGCTACGTGTTGTCTTATACGGTGCAGCAAGCTTCGGGCGTTCAGTGCTGGTCGCGCGACGAGCACCATGTGGAAAAGGCCTTTGACTTTGGCGGCATGCCGGCGCGCAACGCCATGG
>JBIKHX010000167.1:0-5081 GCA_044361945.1 Polaromonas sp.
GGCGCTGACGATCTGGCATCCTTGCAGGCAGCATGGAGCCGGATGAACGACTTTGCGGCTTTGATGTTTGTCAGCGGCAATGCGGTGAAACATTTTTTTGCGGCCAGACCTGCAGATGCTGCTGCGTTGCCGGAGCAGCTTCGCTTCATGGCGCCCGGCCCCGGCACGGCCAGGGTGTTGCAGGCGCATGGGGTGCCGCTGGCGCAAATCGACACGCCCGCGCAGGAAGCCAGCCAGTTTGACTCTGAGGCGCTTTGGCAAGTGGTGGGCACGCGCGCATGGGCCGGGCAGCGTGTGTTGATGGTGCGGGGCCAGAGCGGGACTGCGGTGGATGCTGCGGCGCCGGGCCGGCAATGGCTGACGGCGCAGTTTCAAGCTGCCGGGGCCGTGGTGGATTTTGTGGTGGTCTACCAGCGCCGCGTACCGCACTTCAACGCTGAGCAGCTCAAGCGAATGGAAGACAGCCGGCATGACGGCTCAGTGTGGTTGTTCAGCAGTGCAGAGGGGCTGGACAGCCTGCCGCGTCTGCCGGCAGGGGACTGGTCTGAGGCGCGGGCCATTGCCACGCACCCGCGCATTGCCGGTGCAGCGCGGGATGCGGGTTGGGGTGTTGTTATCGAGTCACGGCCAGCGCTGGACGATATCGTTGCATCGATAGAATCGTTAAATCCATGAGTAACGATCCCTCCGCCACAGCCCCGGCAGCCGCGCCCGCAGGCAGCCCTGAAACGCCTGTGGTGGTGGCAGAGCTACCCCTGGCGTTTTGGCGTTCACGGCCCTGGGCCCTGGGCGTTTTGCTGCTGGCGGTGATTGCCGCAGTCGGTGCTCTGTTGTCGTGGCAAAAAATAAACCATGTTCAGGAAGAGCTGGCCAGACGCAGCACCGACACGGGTGCGCAGGCCATGGAGGCGCGCACGCTGGCGCGCCAGTCGCAAGAAGCCACGCGCGAGCTTTCTGCGCGTTTGTTGGCCACTGAAACCCGCCTCAATGAAGTCAGTTTGCAACGCACCCAGCTTGAAGAGCTGATGCGCAGCCTGTCGCGCTCGCGTGACGACAATCTGGTGATTGACCTGGAAGCCGGCCTGCGATTGGCGCAGCAACAAGCGCTGCTCACCGGCAGCGCCGAGCCCCTGCTGGCGGCGCTGAAGTCCGCTGAGCTGCGCTTGGTGCGCGCAGCACAGCCGCGTTTGAGTCCGGTGCAGCGCGCCATGGCCACGGACGCTGAACGCATCCGTAGCGCTTCGCTGACAGATGTGCCGGCGCTGCTGGTCAAGCTCGACGAACTAGTTCGCCTGATTGATGATTTACCAATGGCCAACCAACTGCCTGGCGACAGCGCCGTGTCGGCTCAAGCGGGAGCAGTTGAGACTGCAAAGGCGGCGGCTGCAAAGACTGCGAACGCGGCGCCCAACGCGTCTTTTTGGAGCTCGCTCAACACCCAGGCGCTACGTGACTGGTCGGCGCGCACGCTGCAAGGTCTGCGTGCAGAAGCCTCCAGCCTGTTGCGTGTGAGCCGCATTGACCAGCCCGAGGCGGCGCTGCTGGCGCCTGATCAGGCTTACTTTTTGCGCGAAAACATCAAGCTCAAACTTCTCAATGCGCGACTGGCCTTGTTGTCGCGCCAGACCGATGCAGCGCGTTCAGACCTGGCCGGCGTGCAGACCGGCTTGCAGCGGTATTTTGACGGCTCATCACGTAAGACGCAGGCTGCCATAGCCGCTTTGCAGCAGGTGCAGGCCCAACTGCGCAGCGGCGAGTTGCCGCGCCTGACTGAAACCCTGGCCGCCCTGGCCACGGCAGCGGCCGGCCGCTGAGCTCCATGCGCGCAGCCTTCTGGTTCATTGCTTTGTTCGGCATCGCCGTGGCGGTGGCCTTGTTTGCCGGCGATAACGACGCTGTGGTGACGCTGTTCTGGGCGCCGCACCGGGTCGATATTTCTCTGAACCTGATGGTGCTGTTGCTGTTTGCAGCTTTTGCGCTGCTGCACTTTGCGCTCAAGGCCTTGAGTGCGGTGGCTTCTTTGCCGGTGCAGGCGCGGCGCTGGCGCGCGCAGCAAAAAGAGCGCGCCATGTACGCCGCCTTGATGGAGGCGCTGGCGCATTTGTTAGCCGGGCGCTTCATCCGTTCCTCACGCTCGGCCGAAAACGCCTTATCGCAAGAAAAAAGCCTGAGCCAGCTGATTGCCGATGTGGGCATTGACTCGGGGCATCACACCAGCCGCTCTATGCAATTGCGCTCGCTGGCCCACCTGCTGGCAGCGGAAAGCGCGCAGTTTTTGCAAAATCGGCCGGTACGTGATCAACACCTGGCAAAGGCGCTCGAAGCCAGCAGCCAACGGGCTTTGTTGGCAACGCAAGAGGGCATACATTTGCGCGCTGTGCGATGGGCGCTGGATGACCGTGACCCTTTGCTGGCGCTGGAGTGGCTGGCCAAGTTGCCTGTGGGCGCCGGCCGCCGCACGCTGGCCTTGCGCATGCGTTTGCGCGCCGCGCGCCTGGCCGGCCAGACGGCGCTGGCCATGGAAACCGCGCGTTTGCTGGCCAAGCACCGGGCTTTTTCTGCACCTGCGGCGCAAAGCATCGTGCGTGGTCTGGCCATCGAGCTGCTCAATGGCGCGCACGAACCCGACAAGCTGCACAAGGTCTGGCTGACACTGGACGCCAGTGAGCGCGCCATGCCTGATGTGGCCGTGCATGCCGCTGCCCGCCTGATGACGCTGCAGGGCGAGGCCTTTTTGGCGCGCCAGTGGCTGGCCGAAGTGTGGACACCGGTGATGCAGCCGCGTTCTGATTCGGGTGATGCGCTGCGTGTGAAATTTATTTTGGCCCTGGAAGCCAGCTTGGACGCCACCGACGCGCAATGGCTGGCGCGCATAGAGAACGCTGTGATGACACGCCCCGGGGACGCCAATGTGGAGTACCTGGCCGGTATGGCTTGCCTGCAACGCCAGCTGTGGGGTAAGGCTCAGCAATTGCTGGCGCATGCGGCTTTGACTTTGCAAGATCCGACGCTCAAGCGCAAGGCTTGGCTGTCCCTGGCGACATTGGCCGAGCAGCGAAATGACCCCGTGGCTGCTCAGTTGGCTTTTCGTCGGGCGTCACAGCTTTAAGCTGCTCCATGAAAAAAGGCGACTCATCGAGTCGCCTTTTTCTTTACCCGTCCCCTGGCCATGGGCCCTGGGCGGTGATGCGCTGACTTATTTGTCCTTGCTCGGCATGCCTTCTTCAAACGGCAAGCTCATGTTGCGCAGGTCGCGTTGGGTCTCGACCAGCACCAGGGGGCTGGCTTCAAGCACCACGGCCGGCGGGCGCTCGCGGGGCACATGCACAGGGCGTGGCTCAGCAGCCATGGCCGCTTGGATTTGAGCGATCTTGGTGGTGTCAGAGTTGACCCACTGCAAACCCGAAGCGCTGGCCACCTGGGCCAGGTCCTGCAAGGGCAGGTCATAAGACGCGACCTGGGGCAGGGCGCGGGCAGACGCTGCTGGCGCAGGCGCTGGCATTGGAGCTGGCTCCGCAGCCGGTGCAGGTGAAGGCACTGGACCAGGCGCTGGCACTGGCGCAGAAGCTTGCGTTGTGACCGGGTCGCTGAAGTTCAGCTCAGCCGTCACCGGCATGCGCTGTTCGTCGTTGCCTTCGCCAGTGGCGGGTGCTGAGTCGGCGTTGGCATCGGTGCGATCACCGCGCTCGCGGCGGTCACGTCCGTAGCGGTCACGGCTGCGGCGTTCACGCGGTGCGCGTTCCTGGCTGCCGTCTTCACCGGCGGTTTGCCCGTTGCCCGGCTCTGTCTGGCCGCTTTGGCCTTCGAGTCGTTCAGCGGTTTGCGGAGCGCGGCCATCAGCAAAGGCGGCATTGTTGTCTTCTGCGCCGGGTGCGCCGTCACGGCGATCGTTGCGACGGCCACCGCGTTCGCGGCGACCTTCACCACGTGGCTCGCGGGGCTGGCGTTCTTCACGCGCGGCATCCGGGTTGGTGGGGTCGCTGCGTGATGCAGCGGCCATGGCGGCCTGGTTGGCCAGTGCGAGTTCTTCCTGGGCAGCATCGCGTGGCGCGCCGTTGCGCTCTGCACTGCGGTCGCTGCGCTCACGGCGTGGACGCTCACTGCGACCCTGGCCTTCACCGCGTGGCTGCTCTTGACGGCCACCTTCAGTGCGGCCTTCGCCCGGTGCGCGCTCAGGGCGTGCCTCGGTGCTGCGTTCGCGGCGGGGTTCACGCGGCTCGCGGGGTTCACGCGCTTCACCGCGTTCTGCGCCACGCTCGCCACCACGTTCGCTGCGGGCACCGCGCTCACCGCGGCCACCACGGCGGCCGTCACGGCCACCGCGCTCGGAGCGTTCACCGCGCTCGTCGCGGCGGCCTTCGCTGCGCTCGTCTTTTTTTGGTTCCTGGACCGGGCTGGCAGGTGCAGTCTCGCTGCTGAACAGGCCTTTGATCCAACCGAAGAAGCCTTTTTCAGCCGCAGGCGCTGCAGCCGGTGTTCGGGCTGCAGGCGTGCGTTGACGGTTGGCAGCAGGTGCTGCAGGCTCTGGTTTGGGCGCTGCGATGGGGGCCGGCATATCCGGCAAAACACCCTTGATGACGGGTTCTTGCTTGTTGTGCTTTTCCTGGCTGCGGCGTGTCACCAGGGTCGGGTCTTCAATTTCTTCAGCGAGTTTGTAGCTCGCCTCGATGTTGTCCAGACGCGGGTCGTCGTGTTTGAGACGCTCGAGTTTGTAGTTCGGCGTTTCCAGGGTTTTATTGGGCACCAGCAGCACATTGATGCGCTGCTTCATTTCGATTTTGGCAATTTCCGAACGCTTTTCGTTCAGCAGGAAAGAGGCGACATCGACGGGGACCTGGCACAGCACAGAGGCGGTGCTGTCCTTCATGGACTCTTCCTGGATGATGCGCAAAATTTGCAGTGCGCTGGATTCTGTGTCGCGGATGTGGCCGGAACCACCGCAGCGCGGGCAGGGGATGGATGCGCCTTCGGACAGGGCCGGGCGCAGGCGCTGGCGGCTCATTTCCATCAGGCCGAATTTGCTGATGGTGCCGAACTGCACACGGGCGCGGTCTTGGCGCAGCGCATCGCGCAGGCGGTTT
>JBIKHX010000168.1:0-5075 GCA_044361945.1 Polaromonas sp.
GCAGATCACCCACAGCATCTGCACGCTCGAATTTGAAGATCAGCGTCCGTTTTACGACTGGCTGCTGGACAAGCTGGCCGAGGGCGGGCTGATCGCCACGCCGCACCCGCATCAGTATGAGTTTGCGCGACTGAACCTCACCTATGTGCTGACCAGCAAACGCAAGCTCGCGCAACTCGTCACTGAAAAACACGTGGCCGGCTGGGACGACCCGCGCATGCCCACCATCGCCGGCCTGCGCCGGCGCGGCTACACGCCCGAGAGCCTGCAACTGTTTGCTGAACGCATTGGCGTGACCAAAAGCGACAGCTGGATTGATTACTCAACACTCGAGGGCTGCCTGCGCGAAACGCTGGACGGCAGCGCGCCGCGCGCCATGGCCGTGCTCGACCCCGTCAAACTGGTGCTGACCAACTGGGACGAAGTAATGGGCGCAGGCGTGCTAGACGACTGCAGCGCGCCCGTGCACCCGCACCTGCCCGAGCTGGGCAAGCGCAGCTTCAAAATCGGGCGCGAGGTCTGGATCGAGCGCGGCGACTACGAAGAAACACCGCCCAAAGGTTTTTTCAGGCTCTTCCCCGGCAACAAGGTGCGCCTCAAGTACGGCCACGTCATCGAGTGCACAGGCGCAGTCAAAGACGCTTCCGGCCTGGTCACCGAAGTGCAGGCCCGATTGATTACCGACACCAAAAGCGGTACCCCCGGCAGCGACGCAGTCAAGGTCAAGGGCGTCATCACCTGGGTGGGTGCGCAAGACGCGGTACCCGCAGAAGTGCGTTTGTATGACCGTCTTTTCAGCCAAGCTCACCCCGGCACCGGCGACACCGACTTTTTGACCCAACTCAATCCCGACAGCTTCAAGACCATCGCCGCCTACGTCGAACCCTCACTGGCCGCCGGCGGCGTCATTGAGGCCCAGGCCGGCCAGCAGTTCCAGTTTGAGCGCCACGGCTACTTCGTCGCCGATCGCATCGACCACACAACAGCCAAGCCGGTGTTCAACCTGGCGGTGGGTTTGAAGGATTCGTGGGGGAAGTGATCTAAATACAGACAACTGCCAAATCGATCAAGCTGCAAAAAGAAATTGACGACATCAAGAATTGAGACGCTTGGACGAAAGCAGCGCAAAAGAACAAGGAACCAAAATTGGAGATGTCCCCCTTGATCGCCGTTCATATGAGCGCAGCCTTGGCCGCTACAGCCATCGGCCCCGTCGCACTCTGGGCCCGTGAAGGCAGTGACCAGCGTATCCGCCTGCACCGCGCCGCCGGCTACGCCTGGGTCACGCTCATGCTGGCCACTTCCGTCACAGCTTTTTTCATCCGCGACTTCAATCTGCCCAATCTGAATGGCTTCACGCCGATTCACTTGCTCATACCAGTCACCCTGGGCGGACTTTTCTTTGGCCTGCGCGCCATGCTGGCCGGCAACTTTAAAGCCCACCGCTGGGGTATGTGGACGGTCTACATCAGTGCGTGCCTGATTGCCGGGGCCTTCACGCTGCTGCCGGGGCGTTATTTAGGCCGACTGGTCTGGGGCACTTGGTTGGGATTGTTGTGAGGCTAACTCAATAAGCGACGCCCTTTCAACCGAAATCCCATGCGTGCTCTGCCCTTCTGCCCTCAATGCCGTGCCAGTGAAAAAATCTCTGATCGAAGGTATTGGCGCAATGCGATCCCGAAGTGAGTTCGTCAAAAAGGCCTGAGCTCCGCATGCTGAATATTTCCAAACTGTGTCTGTCCTACCCGGACTGCGTACTGCTGCATGACTTTTCGGCGCAGCCGGCCAACGGCCTGGTGCTGGTGCGTGGCGGCGGTGGCCGCGGCAAGACCAGCCTGATGTGTGTGCTCGCGGGCGAGTTGGCAGCGGATACCGGGCACTTGCAACTGGACGGCGTGTGGCTGCATGAGCAGCCCGAGGTTTACCGGCAACAACTGTTCTGGGCCGACACGCGCTCAGCCGCGCATGACGCGCTGACCTGCCGGGATTACCTGGCCACGGTGAAGCGCCACTACCCGGCTTTTGACGAGGCCCGCCTGCACCGGGCCATCGAAGGCCTGTCGCTGGCGCCGCACCTGGACAAGAACATCTTCATGCTGTCCACCGGCTCCAAACGCAAGTTGTATCTGGCCGCGGCTTTCGCTTGCGGTGCCGCGCTAACGCTGCTCGACACGCCCTTTGCAGCGCTCGACAAGGTGTCCATCCGCTTTGCGCTGGACATGCTCGCAGAAGTTGCGCAAGACAGCGACAGGCTGTGGGTGTTGGCCGACTATGCGCAGCCCGAAGGCATGACATTGCCCATGCTGATCGATCTGGGCGACTAGACGATAGAGCGGTCCAGCTGCGAAAGCCGCTTGCCTTCCACCGGGTTGGCGGTGAGCCAGTTGGCCGGGTAGGCGCGCATGAACTCTTTGGCTTTTTCGTGGCGGGCGTTGAGCCAGGCGTCGTAAGTGCCTTCGCCCAGAATCGCCGGCATGCGCTTTTCGTTGCCGCCTTGCTGGTAACGGTGCAGCAGCGCGTGGCTGTTGGCGTTGACCGTCAGCAGCGTGAAGCTGATGATCTCCTGCCCGTCCTTGGCCCAGTGCTCCCACAAACCGGCCACGCCCATGGGCTTGCCGTCCACGCGGCTGATGCGTGTGGGCACGGCCTTGCCGCTGCGCCAATCGTCTTCAAAAAACGCCATCATCGGCACGATGCAGCGCTGACCCTTGAGCCAGCTGTCGCGAAAGCTGGTGGTGGTGGTAACGGTTTCCGAGCGGGCATTGACCAGTTTGGTCGACCGCAGCTTAGCGTCTGACGCCGACTTGACCCAGGGCGGCACCAGGCCAAACTGGCCTATTTGCAATTGGCGCACGCCCTTGACAGCGGGGCCCGTAGGCGCAGCAGGAAAATTGGGGTCGGCAAGCAGATCAGGTTCAGGCACAACAGGGTCAGCAGCAGGCGCCAGCCTTATGAAAACAGCCGGCTTGCGCGGCCAGATGTGACGCTCCAGGGCTTCCAGCGGCGCAGGAATACCAAAGGCTTCGGGATACAGGGTGCCTATAGGCACGCTTTCGTAATGAACACTCATTCAGCCGATGCTAGCGCACAAGCGCTGCGCGGCCATCGCACCAGCCCTGTCAGTGCTCGCTGCCCCAGCAAAGGCCGAGGCTCAAGCTGCCCATGCGCGCTGCCCCACACGAACGGAGCCGGTGCTATGCTGCCTCGCCATGAGTGCCGACCCCCCTGCCCGCCTGATCTGCTTGAACAAGCCCTATGGCGTGCTCAGTCAATTCACGCCCGAAGGTCGCTGGCGCGGTCTGAAAGACATCATCGAGATGCCCGGCGTTTATGTCGCCGGCCGGCTGGATGCCGACAGCGAAGGCTTGCTCCTGCTGACCGACAACGGCGCCTTGCAGGCGCGCATCGCCGACCCCCGCTACAAAATGGAAAAGTCTACTGGGTGCAAGTCGAAGGCGAGCCCGATGCGCATGCGCTGGACGCGCTGCGCCTGGGCGTCGCGCTGAACGACGGCATCACCCGCCCGGCACGGGCCCGCCTGATCGATGAGCCGCCAGGGCTGTGGCCGCGCACGCCACCGATCCGGGTACGCCAGTCCAAGCCATGCGCATGGATTGAATTGAGCATCAAAGAAGGGCGCAACCGGCAGGTCCGGCGCATGACCGCAGCCGTGGGCCTGCCCACGCTGCGCCTGATCCGCGCGGCCATTGGCCCCTTCAGTCTGGAAACGCTGGCGCCGGGGCAGTGGCGCCAAGCCAGTGCGGCCGACTGCCAGGCAACTTTGCAGCAGCCCTAGACAGACAAAGCCGGCGCGTGATGATGCCGCCATGCGCCCAAGGCGCAAGCCACCGCCAGCGCACTGATGACCATGGACGCCCAGTACACGCTGGAAAGGCCGTAATGCGTGCTCAGCATGCCGCCGGCCAGCCCGCCAATGACACCCGGGAATCCGTAACCGATGACGGTGTAAAGCGCCTGACCGCGCCCGCGCAAGCCGCCGCTGAAGTGCTGCGACAACAAAGCAATGCAGACCGTGTGGTGCGTGGCAAAGGTCAGTGCGTGCAAAGCTTGAGCAAGCAGCAGCAAGACCAGCACTTGGGCGCTGCTGGCTGTCAGGCCCATGCGCAGCACCATGGCGACTGAGCAAAGTACCAGCCAGGCCGGCAAGCTCATGCGCGGCAGCCAACGTGACTGCGTGAAAAACCAGCCGATCTCCACCACCACCGACAAAGCCCAGAGCAAACCGATCATGCTTTTGCTGTAGCCCAGCGAATCAAGGTAGAGCGAGAAGAAAACATAAATACCGATGTGCGAGAGCACATGCAAAAAAACCGACGCAAAAAACCACTGCACCGCGCGCTGACGCAGCACCGGCATGACATTGACGCGCAGGGCGTGCGCCGGAATGGCTTCTTTGAGGTCGGGCAAGCAAAAAACACTGATAGTCACCGCCAGCATGGTGGCAACGGTCCAGGCGGGGAAGTGGTGCATGCCCGCGCGTTCAAAAAAAACGCCGGCAACCATCACTGTGACGAGAAATCCGACCGAGCCCCACAAGCGAATCCGGCCGTAGCGGCGGGCATTAAAGACACCGTCCTGGGTGACCAGGTGGGCCATGGCGGCCTCACTCATGGGCATCATGGCGCTGGTGTGGATGAACATAAAAAGCAGCACGCCAAACAACCAGTTCACGCCACCGTCCCACCACAGCCCGGTAGAGGCCAGCAGCGCGGCGCAGGCGCTGTAACGCATGAGCTGGATGCGCTCGCCGGTGCGGTCGCTCAGCCAGCCCCAGCCATAAGGTGCAAACAAACGCGTGGCCGCCTGCACTGACACCAGCACGCTGATGGCCAGGATGCTCAGGCCCAACTCCTGGAGCCACAGCGGGAGGTAGGGATTGAAAAAACCGATGTGCGCAAAATAGCTGGCTGAAAGCGCAGCAAAAGGGGCAAGTTGGCGGCGGGAAGTCATGTGCAGGCGTTCAAAGCACGCGGCCAGGGCCGTGTGCAGCGCAAGAACTCAAAGCGCGCCGGGAACGCGCGGCATGCTCACGCGCACGTCGGCACACTGGGCGC
>JBIKHX010000169.1:0-5074 GCA_044361945.1 Polaromonas sp.
TGTCGAACTCGGCCACCACTTCGCGCGGTTTGAGCCGCTTGCCGTCGGAAGACAAACGCTCGACCCAGCTGGCCATCATGTGCATCAAGGCCAGGTCTTTTTCAATGGCTGGCAGCATATTGGGCCGCAAGACTTTGACGGCGACTTCACGCCCACCCGGCAACACAGCAAAGTGCACTTGAGCGATGGAGGCACTGGCCACCGGCGTTTGCTCAAAACTGGCAAAAATACTTTCAAGGGGCCGGCCGAAAGCGCGCTCGATGATGGCGACCGCCACAGCCGATTCAAACGGCGGCACGCGGTCTTGCAGACCCGCCAGTTCATTGGCAATATCCAGTGGCAGCAGGTCGCGCCGCGTTGACATAACTTGACCGAACTTCACGAAGATCGGGCCCAGTCTCTCCAGCGCCATGCGCAGTCGCTCACCGCGCGGCGCATTCAGATTGCGCCCCAGGCAGACGATGCGCTTTAAAAGACGTATCCAGGGATTTTTGAAGCTCGACAGCACCAGCTCATCAAGACCAAAACGGAGCACAGTCCAGACGATGAAAAAACCGCGAAACAACCGGCTCATGTGCCCGCCTGCAGGTCTTTAGAGGTGTTGCCAAATGACGGCTTAGGCGCTTGCGCCAGGAAAGAACGCAGCCTTGCCAGCAAACGCTGACCGGCATCAACCATGGCATGCGCAGGTACATCACCGAAAAGGCGGGACAGGTCTTCTTCGATATCCCAACGCAGGTTGTCAGCCAACCAGCCCAACTCGGCTGCCAGCATCACATCGCCCTCAATTTTCACCGCCGGTGCTTTGCCTTGCAGCACCGACTGGGCCAGAGCCCAGGGGGCTTGCTCGGAGATGATCAGCGTCAGATCTGCTGGCGCACCGGCCGGAGCGCAATCGGTCAACCCGGCGGGAGTGATCAGCAGATCCAACTCGAAGCTGCCCCATTGCGCACGGATAACACTGCCTTTTTTGCGGGCCAACCGGCTCTGGGCTTCTTTTTCCTGCATCAGCACGTGGTTGAGCAGCAGCACCAGCCGCTGCTGTCCCTCTGCCACCAGCCAGGGCGGCGGTTGAAGTTGCTTGACGAAAGATTCCAGAAACGAAAAAGGGGACGATGTATTCATACGTCCCCGATTTTGACGGATAAATGCTGCGCCGACCGCAAGGACTGCGCGCAGACCTTAAATCATTGCAAGGCCTGTACGCCCGCCACCAGCCAGCCGCCAGCGCCATTGCGCGGCTTGGACATGTTCCAGACCTCGCGGAATGGGCTGGGGCCCGCAGATTCGTCTTCACGGATCATTCCGGAGAATTCGACGCTGGCCAAATAAACCTCCGTCGTTTCCTCAATGCCGAGCAGTTGCGCATCCAAGCGCAGCACGTCAGTCTTATTAACGGTGCCGCCGGTGTGCGACTCACGTTCAGCCAACTGGGTTTTGATCTGATCGAGCATTTCGTCGGTCATCATTTCACGCAATGCGCTGATATCTGAACGATCCCAGGCGCCTTGCAGTGTCACAAAGTTGATTTTGCAGGCGGCCAGAAAGCCCTCTGAGTCAAAGCCGGCAGGAACGCCCCAGGATTGCGCGCCAGGCAAAGCTGACCCGATCATGGAGCCACCTTGCGCCGCAGTGCCGCTTGCAGACGGTGAAGCCTCAAAGGCAGTGCTTGCACGCTCCCAAGGCCGGGCTGAGGCGTCGTTACCGACATTGGCAGGGCTGTAGGCGGGCGCTGGGGTGGCGCCGGCGCCCTGGAAGGCAAAGGGTGAGTCTGATGACTGACCGGCGCCTTCACGGCGGGACTTCAGGTAACGCAAGACGAAACCGACCACCAACATGATGGCCAAGGCCGCCAGGGCAAAGGTCATGAACTGCGCCATGCCCTCACCAAAACCCAGGGATGAAGCCAGCCAGGCCAGGCCCAGACCTGCGGCCAAACCGCCCAGCATGGCGCCCCAAGGCCGCTTGGGAGCAGCGGCAGCGGGTGCGGCGGCAGGTGTTGCGGGCTTGGCTGCAGCAGGTGCGGCCTCGCGTTGAGTGACATTGGACGACTGCTTGCCGACCGACTTGCCACCGCCCATACGCTTGGCCTCAGCCTCAGCGCCAGTAAAAACCAAGGCCACAGTGAGTGCGACCAAAGACAGGGTTGACCAAATTTTCATAATGTCTCCTTTATATCGATTCTTGACTATTTCAGAAATTCCACCAAAGGAAATCGTCAAATCCAGTCAATCCTTTGGCAATCAACACTTAATTGCAACATGTAACGCCACCATACCGCCAGACAGGTTGTGATAGTCCACATGACCAAAACCCCCTTTATGCATCATGGTCTTCAGTGCATTTTGGTCCGGGTGCATGCGGATGGACTCCGCCAGGTAGCGGTAACTGGCATCGTCATTGGCCACCCATTTGCCCAAAAGTGGCAGTACTTTGAACGAATACCAGTCATAAGCCTTCTCCAGCGGCTTGGCAACTTTGGAAAACTCCAACACCAACAATTTACCCATGGGCTTGAGAACGCGGTGCATTTCCTGCAGCGCCACCTCCTTATGGGTCATGTTGCGCAGACCGAAAGCAACGGTCACCAGGTCAAAACTGGCGTCGGGAAAGGGTAATTTTTCGGCATCGCAGACCAAGGTGGGCAAAGCCACCCCGGCATCGAGCAAACGGTTACGGCCTTCGCTGAGCATGGCTGCGTTGATGTCGGTGTGCATCACCCTCCCGCTGGCGCCAACCTGCGGGGCAAAAGCCAGCGCCAAATCGCCCGTTCCGCCGGCGATGTCGAGCACCGACTGGCCCTCGCGCACATCGGCCACTTTGACGGTATAAGCCTTCCAGACGCGGTGCAGTCCGGCAGACATCAGGTCGTTCATGACGTCGTACTTGGACGCCACCGAGTCAAAAACGCCACGCACACGGCGGGCTTTTTCCTGCTCTTCGACGGATTCAAATCCGAAATGGGTCTGACTCATATCCTCAATGCCCCGCTTGAAGTGGTGTGGCCGAAAAAATGAGTTTCATCACCATGGCCTCAATGACTGGCACAGGCCGAGCCGCCGGCCGCGTTCATGGGCGCGTCGCGCTCAACACCGGCAGCCTGCAAACGGGCCAGGTAATCAGCCCACAAACGGTCTTGCTCCGAGCCCAGAAAGTACAGGTAGTCCCAGGAAAACAGGCCGCTGTCGTGCCCGTCTGAAAACACCGGCTTGACGGCGTAGTTGCCGACCGGCTCGAGTTCGAGCAGCGTGACCTCGCGCTTGCCGGTTTGCAGCACTTCCTGGCCCGGCCCGTGGCCCTGCACCTCGGCCGAGGGCGAGTACACGCGCATCAACTCAAAGGGAATGTGAAAGTCAGAGCCGTCGGAAAAGCCCACCTGCAAGCGCCGCGACTGGCTGTGCACCGTGATGGCCGAGGGTGTAGGAGCACCTGCTTGTAGTCCTGCCATGGCAATGATTCCTCGGGTTAAACCAGCACGCGTTCGATGCCGCCGTGATTTGCCGCCTCGACATAGGCCGGCATCCAGTCCTTGCCCAGGATCTGGTTGGCCATCTCGACAACTATGTAGTCGGCTTCAAGCAGACCGTTGTTAAGGTCATCGCCAAAGCGCGACAGCCCCTGCAGGCAGCTCGGGCAGCTGGTGAGAATCTTCACGTTGCCCTGAGCCGCCACAGCGCCGCTGGCACGCAAGGCCGCCTCGCCTTTTTGCAGCTCTTCTTCCTTGCGATAACGGATCTGCGTGGAGATGTCGGGCCGCGTCACGCCCAGCGTGCCGGACTCGCCGCAGCAGCGCTCGTTTTTGAGCACGTTGTCGCCCAGCAGCGCTTTCACGGTTTTCATGGGTTCCTGAAGCTTCATCGGGCTGTGACAAGGGTCGTGGTACAGATAGCCTTGGCCGGGCGCATCGGTGCGCAGCGTGATGTTTTTCTCGAGCAGGTACTCATGGATGTCGATGATGCGGCAACCGGGGAATATTTTGTCGAACTCGTAACCCTGCAGCTGGTCATAGCAGGTGCCGCAACTCACCACCACGGTCTTGATGTCCAGGTAGTTGAGCGTGTTGGCCACGCGGTGAAACAGCACCCGGTTGTCGGTGATGATCTTGTCGGCCTTGTCAAACTGGCCGCTGCCGCGTTGCGGATAGCCGCAGCACAAATAGCCGGGTGGCAGCACGGTCTGCACGCCCGCGTGCCAGAGCATGGCCTGCGTGGCCAGCCCGACTTGCGAGAACAAACGCTCAGAGCCGCAACCGGGAAAGTAAAACACCGCTTCCGTTTCAGCCGTCGTGCGCTTGGGGTCGCGGATGATGGGGACGTAGTCCTTGTCTTCAATGTCCAGCAAGGCACGCGCGGATTTTTTGGGCAGACCGCCGGGCATTTTCTTGTTGATGAAGTGAATCACCTGCTCTTTGGCCGGTGCCTTGCCCACGCTGGCCGGCGGCTTGGCCGTCTGTTTGCGCGCGAAAGATCGCAACAAGTCATTGGCCAGGCGCTGAGCCTTGAAGCCGACATCGACCATGGCGCTGCGCATGAACTTGATGGTCTGCGGATTGGTGGCGTTCAGGAAGAACATGGCTGCTGCATTGCCAGGCCTAAATGACTTCTGGCCCATTTTGCGCAAGAGGTTGCGCATGTTCATTGAGACCTCGCCAAAGTCGATATTGACCGGGCACGGCGTCAGGCACTTATGGCAAACGGTGCAGTGATCAGCCACGTCTTCAAATTCTTCCCAGTGCTTGATAGAGATGCCGCGGCGGGTCTGCTCTTCATAAAGAAAAGCCTCAATCAGCAGGGAAGTCGCCAGGATTTTGTTACGCGGGCTGTAAAGCAAGTTAGCGCGCGGCACATGGGTGGCGCACACCGGTTTGCACTTGCCGCAGCGCAGGCAATCCTTGATGCTGTGGGCAATATCACCGATATCTGACTGCTGCATGATCAAAGATTCATGGCCCATCAGCCCGAAGCTGGGGGTGTAAGCGTTGGTCAAGTCAGCCGGAAAGGCTGCATCGCGCAGCAGCTTGCCCTTGTTAAAGCGGCCCTCGGGGTCGACACGCAGCTTGTAGTCGGTGAAGGGC
>JBIKHX010000170.1:0-5062 GCA_044361945.1 Polaromonas sp.
GGGCGGTCCCGGCCTTTGACAAGACCTCTGCAGCCATGAGGCCGGCCGGACCGCCACCAATGACCGCGACACGGCGGGCAGTCGCCGTGGGTGCATCACTGGCCGAAGTTGCAGACATGGGAAAGTGGCTCAAGAAAAGTCCGTTCAAGCGCGTGAGCCGACTTTCAGCGCAGCGCCGGCAGCAAAGCCTAATTATTGCAGGCGGGCAATTTCAATCCACTGCAAGCAGACGCCCCTGGGCAGTGAGAAATGCCGCCCTCACAGTTTGCCCGGGGTAGACCGCCTGCACCGCATCGCGGTAGAGCTGCATTTGCTGGCGCAACTCAGGCAGATCTTGGGGCGCGGCATTGGACTTGTAGTCCAGCACCCACCAGTGGCCTTCATGCCCGGCATCGCAACGTCGCACCAGGCGGTCAAGCCGCATGCTTTGGCCCTGGTAAGCCATCTCGACCTCATTGCCCTGCCAATCAACCACCGCGGGGTCCCAGGCCCAAGCGCCTTCGCCAGCCAAAATGCGCTGCGCGCCGCTCAATGCTGTTTGCGCTTGAGCAGCATCGAGCCGGAACTCACGCGTGATGGCCTGCACATGCAAGGCCGACAAGGCACCCCACTCCAGCAAGCGGTGCATGGCTTGACCGGTGCGCGACGCAGCAGAGTCTGCTGCAGGCCGGGCCGCAGCAGGCGGCAAAACAACTGCCGGCGGCAGGCTCAGGAAATCAAATACCTCATTAGAGAGCTCGGCCGGTGCGGATGTGCTGGCAGGCGCAGTGGGCGCCGGCCATTCGACCGCCAATGCGTGCAAGCGTTGCCACCAGCTGTCGGGGGCTTTGCGGTGAGGCTCAATGGACGACATCACCAGGGTTTTCCGGGATCTGGTGAGCGCCACATACAAGGCGTTGAGTTCTTCACGCTGACGGGCGATTTTTTCGGCCTCCAGTGTCTTGACGCAACAAACCGGCGGATTTTTTTCACTGACCAAAAACACAAAGCGTTGAGGCACTGCAGCTTCGCCGGGCCAATCCAGCAGCACAGCCATGCTCTCGGCTTTGCGCGGCGGCGTATCCGTGTCCAGCAGCAGCACCGTCTCGGCTTCAAGACCCTTGGCGCCATGAATGGTCAACAGCCGCACCGCGTCTGCACTGACCGTTGCCGGCGCCAAAATACCACCGGCCCTGAGCGCCCGCACCAAGGCATAGGGCGTGGTGTAACGCCCGCCGTCGATTTGCAGCGCAACCGCCAACAGCGCGCGTAAATTAGCCAGCACGGCATCGCGCTGGGCCGCCGGTGCAGCCGCGGCAAATCGGGCCAGCACGTCGCCATCGTCATACAGCGCCTGCAGCGCATCATGCGGCGGCAGGCTGTTCAGCCAAAGGCGCCAGCGCGCCAGTTGCAAAGCCACGCCTTGCAGACTGTGCGCATCGGCTGCGCGCAATTCATCTATGGGCTCGCTGACATCGGTTTGCAGCAAGTCGTACCAGGGTTGAGAGAGCCTGCGCTGGGCCAGCGCCAGCTGCACCAGTGCCGCATCCGTGACGCCAAACAGGGGCGAGCGCAGCACCCGCGCCAGAGATAAATCGTGTTGTGGCGACACCAGCACGTCGAGCAAGGCGGTGATGTCCTGCACTTCGCAGCAATCAATCAAGGCGGTTTTTTCGCCGATCTGGGCGGGAATGCCGAGTATGCGAAGCTCTAGCTGAAGTGGCAACAAACCAGCCCGCTTGCGCGAGAGCACCATCACCTGAGCAGGCTTGAGCGAAGGTGTGCCATGTGAGCCCGAGCCGGGTGTCAATTGCGATGCAATCCAGGCGGCTGCCTGACGCGCCTCGAGCGTGCGCAGGGTTTCTTCAAGCACTTCTCGCGGCTGCAAAAGACTGTCGCGCCAGGGCAGCGGACTGTCGTGTTGCATTGATGGTGTCTGATCATTTAGGGCACGAGGGATGGCCGGCAGCCGCCCGACCGCGCCGATGTCGGGCGAGTCACTGCTGTGTGAGCGAAAGCCTTCGTAGCCGTCGACTTTCGCCGCTTGCTGCATGGCTGCGTTGACAGTGTTGATGACCGCTTGCGCATTGCGCCTTGTATGGTCGCAGCTGAGCAAATCGCCCAGCAGACCTTGGCGCACAAAATTCTGCGCCGCCCGGAAGACCTGCGGCTCGGCACGGCGAAAACGGTAAATGCTTTGCTTGGGATCACCCACGATGAACACGCTGGGCGCCCGACCGGCGCCGCCGTAACTGCCCAGCCACGCTGACAAGGCCTGCCATTGCAAGGGGTTGGTGTCCTGGAACTCGTCAATCAAAAGATGCCGCACGCGTGCGTCCAGTCTTTCCTGCACCCAGCCTGACAGCACCGGGTCACCCAGCATCACCAGGGCCGCGCGCTCCACATCATTCATGTCGATCCAGCCCCGCTCCCGCTTGAGGGCGGTGAACTCACTGATCAACAGGCGGGACAGACGGGCCATGCGCAGCTGGTGCAGCCAGGCCTCATGCTGATGACACACGGCCGCCACTTGCAGCACCATGACTTGTGCTTGCCGCACCAGTGCGATGTCCACGATGTTTTCATTGAACTGGCGAGGCTGGCCTGCGGCGGTTAGCAAAGCGGGGAAAACTGCATTGACATCACCTTCCGTCACGGCGCGCTCCAACTCGACCCCCTTGGCCGCAAAAGTCGGTGCCCTGGCACGGCCAAGGGCCCCGGCGGCGTCTAACAGCAACTGGCGCCCGGACGTATCTGTCAGCGCTTCGTGCGGATGCTCCCAATGGGAGAACTCCGGGTATTGCCGGCCAAAAGTCTGCACCGAAACATCGACGAGCCCGGCGGCATCGGCCAGGCCAAACTCCACGCGTTTGTCCAGCGCCGCCTGCAAGGCTTTTTCGGTTTGTGAACGGCCCCAGTCCATGACCACAGCTTCAAAGTCGGCCTTTTGAGCCGGCTCATTCAGCAAGGCCTGGTAAAAACGCCGCCACACCAAGGCCCGCGCCTGGCTGTCGTCTTCCAGCAGCTCGTAATTGACCGGCAAGGCTAAGTTTTGCAAAACCGCCACGGGCGCGCTGCGCAGCAATGCGGCAAACCAGCCGTGGAAAGTGCGGATCTGCACCGAGCGGCCGCTGGCCAGCATGCGCGCGTACAAGCCTTGCAGCTGCGCCGTCAAGCGCTGGGCGACAGCTTCGTTTTCCAAATCCGGCACGCCGCGGATCTGCAGCTCATGGAGCAGCCTGGCTTTGTCAGCTCGGGCAAAGTCGGCCAGCCATTCATACAGGCGCTCGCGCATTTCTCCGGCAGCGCGCTTGGTGAAAGTGATGGCCAGAATTTCCTGAGGCTGCAGTACGCCATCAGCGCCGGCTTGGTCTGCGTCTTCCAGTAAGGCACGCAGCATGCGCGAGACCAGCATCCAGGTCTTGCCGGCGCCGGCGCAGGCTTCCACCGCCACGCTGCGCTGGGGGTTGCAGGCGATGGCGTAAAAAGCCTCAGGCGCGATCAGCGCACCATTGCATTCGTAAGCGGCCTGGGGTTTCATGCGGCCACCCTGAAGTCCCGCCGGCACAGTCCACGGGCTTCACAGTATTCGCAGGCCTTGCCTTCGCCCATCGCAGGCATGAGCGCGCCTTCGGCGATGCGGCGCATATCGGCCTGGATGCTGTCAATCAACTGGTCGCGCAGGCTCACGATGTCTGGCTGGGGGTACCTTTTAGTGGGTTCTTTTTCACCCAGGTTGATGTAGCTGGCGCACAGCTCGTCGTCGCTCAGCAGCGCGGCATAAAAAGGCAATTGCGTGTCTTCCTGCGGTTTTTTCATGCGCTCTGCAGTCACCTCGCGCGACTCGCTTTTGTAGTCCATCACCAGCGCCCGGCCATCTGGCAGGCGGTCAATGCGGTCTACTTTGCCGATGAGGGTGAGTTCGCCCAGCGGCATTTCTTTCCATTGCTCCGCTTCGCTGAAATTGAAGCCCTCAGCTTCGTGCTCAGTGAGCCAGGCTAGGTAGCCTTCGCGCACCTGGGGCCAAGCCGCGGCAAAGGGCAAAAACTCGCTGTCAGCCAGACCGAGTTCGCGCGTGGCCCGGTCTGCGGCCGCGTCGATCAGACGCTGGCGGCCAGGCAAATCAGGTGTGGGTGCGGCCAGCAGCGCCACATGAAAATGGCTCAGTAAGGCGTGCAGCCAGTTGCCGAAATCGCGCTTACTCAACTCGCCTTCGAGCTCATCGACGGACTGCAGCTTGAGCTGGCGCATGGCAAAAAAGCGGTAGGGGCAACGCCGTAAATCCTCGTAGGCACTGGCCGACAAGCGCATCAGCGGCAGCGCCTGACCCGACGGTACGGGCATGGGAACAATCTGGGCCACGAGCGGGCGGTGAATGCGGGCGTCGGCAGCCAGTGCCAACCCGGGGGCCAATTGCAAAGCCTGCACAAAACCACTGGGCATGATCCGCTCGCCGCCTTCGCTGCAGCGCCACAGCACGTCGGCGTATTCAAATTGCAAAGCGTGCGACCAGGCGGCTCGGGCGGCCAGTGCGAGCGTGTCTCTTGAAGGCAAGCCCAGCAGCTGACGCTGAGCTGTTGTCCACTGGCCTGGCGGCTCGGGGGAAACGGGCAGGCGCACTTCATCGGCGCCCGGAAACACCACAGCCTGCATGGGACGGCCCAGCAACTGGCTCAGTGGCAAGATGACCACCTGCGCTTGCGGCGGATGTTCGGGTGTGAAGCTGGCAGCTTCCAGCACTTGGTTGACCCAGGCGCTGAACTCGCGCAAGTTCATGCGTGCCCCGGAGCCAACGAAATCTATTTCAAACAGGTTTTCCTGGCCCTCACGCAGGTGCAGGGCATCGATGCTGGCCTGTCCGGCGGTGTCGCCCAGCATGCCAGCCCAGAGTCCCGCGCCTTCAAGCACGCTGCGCAAAGCACGAAGCCAGTGCGCCAAGGGGCGGCTGCCCTGAAAGGGCGCAAGCAAAGCCGTCAATGCGTCGGCCAGTTCTTGGGCCGCCGGCTGCGACGGGCCAACTTGCCGCCACTGGCGCAAGCCGTCCTTGCGCAGCTCTTTTTCAGCCGAAGTCACGGCGGCGACG
>JBIKHX010000171.1:0-5015 GCA_044361945.1 Polaromonas sp.
GCCGCTCTTGGCGGTTTCGGCCACTTCGACGAGGCGCTCGCCGGCGGACAACGGCGGCTCGCCCGGCTCATAGACGGGCGTCCGATTCAGAACCACGTCTTCCACCCGCTCGCGCAGCACCGGCTCCAACTCATCGTACACGCCCACCATGCCGGCGTTGACGATGCCCATGTCCATGCCGGCCTGGATCGCGTGGTACAAAAACACAGTGTGAATCGCTTCGCGCACCGGGTCGTTGCCGCGAAAGCTAAACGACACGTTGGACACGCCGCCGCTGACCTTGGCGCCCGGCAGGTTGGCCTTGATCCAGCGCGTGGCCTCAATGAAATCAACCGCGTAGTTGTTGTGCTCGTCAATGCCCGTGGCAATCGCAAAAATGTTGGGGTCAAAGATGATATCTTCAGGCGGAAAGCCCACTTCATCGACCAGCACCCGGTAAGCGCGTTCGCAAATCTCGACCTTACGCTGGTAGGTGTCGGCCTGGCCTTTTTCGTCAAAGGCCATGACCACGGCAGCAGCACCGTAACGCTTGAGCAGTTTGGCTTGCTGCTTGAAAGCATCAACCCCTTCTTTCATGGAGATCGAGTTGACGATCCCTTTGCCCTGGATGCAACGCAAACCCGCTTCAATGACGCTCCACTTGGAGCTGTCGATCATGATGGGCACGCGGGCGATGTCGGGCTCGCTGGCGATCAGGTTCAAAAACCGGACCATGGCCGCCTGGCTGTCGAGCATGGCCTCGTCCATGTTGATGTCGATGATCTGCGCGCCGTTTTCCACCTGCTGCCTGGCTACGGCCAGCGCCTGCTCGTAGTCGCCGTTCAGGATCATGCGGGCAAAAGCCTTGGAGCCGGTAACGTTGGTGCGCTCGCCAATGTTGACGAACAAATTACCCGCACCAATGCTGACCGGCTCCAGGCCGGACAGCTTCATAGGGGGAACCGCAGGAATAAGAGAAGAAGACACGGACTCACCTTAGGACAAAGGTGAGCGTGGTTGCAAGCATCGAGCCCCAAGCCTGACTTCGCACGCGGGCGAAGCTGCAACGCTCCTTGGGATTTGTGGATTTTAACCGGAGCGTATCAGGGATCGCGCAGCACCAGCAACATCTGCTCTACCGCGTAGCCGCAATCCCTGGGGCCGCGCAGGCAGTGTTGGGCGATGGGCTCGACCGACACAGTTTGCGCTGGCATGCCGGGCCGCTCAACGCTCAAATGGCCTGGGGCGATCACGCTGACGCGGTAGTCGGGGTACTGGCCGGTGATCTTTCCGGAGAGCCGGCTGTCCCAGGAGGGGAGCTGCTGGCCGCAGCCGGTGAGCGCCGGCACCGCAATCAGCAAGGCCTGCAGAGCGGCCAGCGGGAGGGCGGGCCGCCAGAAATTCAAGCCGCTTCTTTGTAAAACACCCCGGCACTCAAGCCCCGCGGGCCCAGGGGCGCGACGGCCTGGTGAATGGCGCCTATGTGCTCTGGCGTGGTTCCGCAGCAGCCGCCGACGATGTTGACCAGGCCCTCGGCGGCGAACTCGCGCAGCAGGCGGCTGGTGACGTCGGGGGTTTCGTCAAAGCCGGTCTCACTCATGGGGTTGGGCAGGCCGGCGTTGGGATAGCAGCTGATGAAGGTGTCGCCGGCGACGCGGGCGAGCTCCTGGATGTAGGGGCGCATGAGCGTGGCGCCCAGCGCGCAGTTCAGACCGATGGCCAGAGGCTGGGCGTGGCGCACGCTGTGCCAAAACGCCGTGACGGTTTGCCCACTCAAAATGCGGCCGGAGGCGTCGGTCACGGTGCCGCTGATGATGA
The DNA here is from genome assembly GCA_044361945.1 of Polaromonas sp. Taxonomy (GTDB): domain Bacteria; phylum Pseudomonadota; class Gammaproteobacteria; order Burkholderiales; family Burkholderiaceae_C; genus Polaromonas. Next base: position 1,798 of record JBIKHX010000171.1, read on the forward strand.
GCGGCAGGCGCTCGCCCGAGTTGTCAAAGTATTCGTCAATGGCAAACAAAGCGGCCTTGGCATTGAGCGTGTCAAAGACGGTTTCGACCAGCAGCACGTCGCTGCCGCCCTTAACCAGTGCTTCGGTTTGCTCGTAATAAGCCTGGCGCAGCTCTTCAAAGCTGGTGTTGCGTGCGCCCGGGTCGTTGACGTCAGGGCTGATGCTGGCGGTCTTGGGCGTGGGGCCCAGAGCGCCGACCACAAAGCGAGGTTTGTCGGGCGTGGAGAATTTGTCGCAAGCAGCGCGGGCGATGCGGGCGGACTCGTAGTTCATCTCGACCGCCAGGCTGGCCATGTCGTAGTCGGCCTGGGCTACGATGGTGGCGCCAAAGGTGTTGGTTTCTATCAAGTCCGCGCCGGCGGCCAGGTAGCCTTCGTGAATGTCCTGAATCACATCGGGCCGCGTGAGGCTGAGCAGCTCGTTATTGCCCTTGACGTCTTTGTGAAAGTCCTTGAAACGCTCACCGCGGTACTGCGCTTCATTGAGTTTGAAGCGCTGGATCATGGTGCCCATGGCGCCGTCGAGGATGGCGATGCGCTGCTGCAGCAAGGCGGGCAGGGCTTGGGCCCGGGTGTAGATGGGTGAAGGCATGGCGCAATTGTAGGATGGCCGGGCTGCAAGGAGCCGGCAAACAAGGCTTCTTTAGCCTGACAATAGGTGCTTTGTGTGAACCGCCCTGGTGCCCTTTAAGCGATGAAAAACCTGCAGCCCCAAGAAGCTTGGCAATATGTGCAAAGCCAGCCCGATGTTTTGTTTGTGGATGTGCGCATGGAAATTGAGTCGCTCTACGTGGGGCGGCCGCCCGGCGTGGTCAATGTGCCCTGGTATGAATACCCCGAGCTGCAAGCCGACCCGGCCGCTTTTGCCGCCGCCGTGGCGCGCGAGGCGCAAGACAAAACGCAGCCGGTGCTGCTGATCTGCCGCTCCGGCCAGCGCACGCTAGACGCCGGCAAGGCGCTTGAAGACGCCGGCTTTGCCAACGTGGCGCATGTGGTGCACGGCTTTGAAGGCGAGCTCGATGCGCAGTTCCGCCGCTCCACACTGTCGGGCTGGCGCTTTGAAGGCCTGCCCTGGGAACAAATGTGAGTGCTGGGGCGCCGGCTTCGCCGCTGGACATTCTGGGTGAGGTCTTCGGCTACAACAGCTTTCGCGGCCCGCAAGAAGCCATCGTCAACCATGCTGTGGCTGGGGGCGACGCACTGGTCTTGATGCCCACCGGCGGCGGCAAGTCGCTGTGCTACCAGATACCCGCCATTGCGCGCCAGCAAGCCGGCCACGGAGTGACCATCGTGATTTCGCCGCTGATCGCGCTGATGCACGACCAGGTCGGCGCGCTGCACGAGGCTGGTGTGTCGGCGGCGTTTCTGAACTCCACGCAAACACAAGAAGAAAGCAGCGCGCTTGAAAAGCAGCTGCTGCGCAATGAACTGACGCTGCTGTATGCCGCGCCCGAGCGCATCAACACGCCGCGCATGAAGGGCTTGCTGGCCTCGCTGCACGAGCGCGGGCTGCTCAGCCTGTTTGCGATTGACGAGGCGCATTGCGTGAGCCAGTGGGGCCACGACTTTAGGCCCGAATACCGCTCGCTGAGCCTGCTACACGAAAGCTTTCCCGACGTGCCGCGCATGGCCCTGACTGCCACGGCCGACGCGCTGACGCGCCAGGATATGGTCGAGCGGCTCAAGCTGGAAGACGCGCGCGAATTCATCAGCAGCTTTGACCGGCCCAACATCCGCTACAGCATCGTCGAGAAGACTGACCCGACGCGCCAGCTGCTGCGCTTCATAGAGACCGAGCATGCGGGTGAAGCCGGCATCGTGTACTGCCAGTCGCGCAAGCGGGTCGAAGAAATTGCCGACATGCTGCAAGACGCAGGTCTTCAGGCCATGGCTTATCACGCGGGTCTGGACGCTTCGGTGCGCCAGCAGCGGCAAGACCGTTTTTTGCGCGACGACGGCATGATCATGGTGGCCACCATTGCGTTTGGCATGGGCATCGACAAGCCCGATGTGCGCTTTGTGGCGCACCTGGACATGCCTAAAAACATTGAGGGCTATTACCAGGAGACCGGCCGCGCCGGCCGCGACGGCCTGCCGGCCAACGCCTGGATGGTTTACGGCCTGCAGGACGTGGTCAACCAGCGCCGCATGATAGACACCAGCGAAGTCGCCAGCGAAGAGTTCAAGCAGGTCATGCGCGGCAAGCTTGACGCGCTGCTCACACTGGCCGAAGACACGCACTGCCGGCGCGTGAGCCTGCTGCGCTACTTTGGCGAAGACAGCCAGCCCTGCATGAATTGCGACAACTGCCTGACGCCGCCGGCGGTGTGGGACGCCACCGACGCGGCGCGCAAGATGCTCAGCTGCATTTACCGCGTGCAGCAAGCCAGCGGCATCAGCTTTGGCGCCGGTCACATCATGGACATTTTGCGCGGCAAAGCCACCGACAAAGTAGCGCAGTACGCGCACGACAAGCTCAGCACCTTCGGCATAGGCGCCGACCTGGCTGAAACGCAGTGGCGCGGCGTGTTGCGCCAGTTGATCGCCAAAAACATGGTGCGCGTGGACAGCGAAGCCTTCAGCACGCTGGAGCTGCTGCCCGACGCGCGCGCCGTCTTGCGCGGAGAGGTCTCGCTGATGCTGCGCGAGCAAGCTGCCGGCGCCGCCCGCAAAAAACGCAGCAGCAAACCGACCAAGACCTCCGTCAAGGGCATGGCCGAGGCCAGCCTGAACGCCGGCGCGCTGGAGCGCCTGGGCCGGCTCAAGGCCTGGCGCGCCGAAGTCGCGCGCGAGCACAACCTGCCGGCTTTTGTGATTTTTCACGACGCCACCTTGCGCGCGATTGCCGACAAAGCGCCGCAAGACCTGGCCGACCTGGAAGGCATCAGCGGCATGGGCAGCAAGAAGCTGCACGCCTATGGTGCTGAAGTCGTTCGCGTCTGCACCGCTTTAGCCTGAATTGCCCGCATTGTTGGCACGGCGCTCAGGGCCGCCGTGGTAAGCCTCAACATAACTTTATGCAAAAAAAGCATGTTACTCGGGCAACAAGGGTTTGTCCTAGGACAAACACCATTTCTCGCCCTGCAATCGGGTTGCCGCTGAGTTAGCATTTGCCCACTGGCACACATCGTGCTGGCTAATTCGCTTCATGTCATCTACTGGAGATCAACTTGTTCAAC
>JBIKHX010000172.1:0-5010 GCA_044361945.1 Polaromonas sp.
GCCCCTGCGCTATGAGTTTGTGCACCGGCTCAAAAAAGATTTTCCGCAGCTGCGCATCATGATCAACGGCGGCATCAACACCGCTGCGCAAGTGCACGAGCAACTGCAGCACATCGACGGCGTGATGATAGGCCGTGAGGCTTATCACAACCCCTGGTGGCTGGCTTCGTGGGATGCTGATTTTTGGGGCGAGCCCGCGGCTGCCCAAGTGCCGACGCGCGAGTTGGTTGAATCACAGATGGTGGACTACATGGCGCGTGAAGCGGCGCTGCACGGCACGCCTTGGATCGCCATTGCCCGCCACATGCTGGGCCTGCGCCACGGACTGCCGGGCTCACGCCGCTGGCGACAGGTCTGGAGCGATCACAAGCTCAAGGGCTTGCCGGCGCACGAGGTGATGGCCCTGGCAGCAGCATCAGAGCTATGAAGCAAACCCCGCCCAGCGCAGCAGAAAACCACAGCGCACCGCCACCAAAGCCGTCAATCGCCAGGCCGAAGAGATAAGGCGAGAGGGCCTGCGCAAAACGTGCCGGCACCATCAAGAGACCCTGGCGCAAGCCGTAGTCTTTGCTGCCAAACAGCACCAGCGGCAGCGTGCCTTTGGCGATTGTCAAAATGCCGTTACCCGCGCCGTGCAGCAGCGTGAAGGCCGCGCCTGCCGGCACCCCCAGCAGCAAAAATGCGAGTGCCCCCACTGAATGCAGTGCACCCGCCACGCGCGCCGACACCACCGGGTGAACGCGGCGCAGCAAACCATACTCGAGCAAGCGGCCTGCCACCTGCGCCGGCCCGACCAGGGCGGCCAGCAGCAGTGCGGTCGCCAGCGGCAGGCCCTGCTCCTGCAGCAGCCTCGGCAGGTGGGCGGCCATGGCGGTGCTGATGAACCAGGTGATGGCGAAGACCAAGGCCAGTAGCGCGCCTGCGCGGCGGGCGCCGGACTGGCTCAAAGCTTCAACTGCAGGCGCCTGCGCCGATGCGCTGCCGTCTGCCGGCGGGATGTCTTCGTTGGCAGTTGCATCGGGCGTTTTCTGCAGCAGAGCGTTCAGCGGCAGCGCCACCAGCAGGTGCAGGGCTGCCCAGCTCATGCAGGCCGTGCGCCAACCCCAGTGCAGCTCCAGCCAGGCCGACAGTGGCCACCCGATGGTGCTGGCCAGACCCGCCATCAGCGTGATGCCGGTGATCGGGCCGCGTGAGCGCTGGCCGTAAAGATGCACCAGCGTGGCAAAGGCCGCTTCATAAAGCCCTGCGGCCATGGCCATGCCGAGAATGCACCAGCCTGCAAACAGACCGACAGGCCCTTGCGCCAGAGCAAGGCAGACCAGCCCGAGCGCAAACACCAGGCTGTTGAGCATCAGCACGCGCCGCCCGCCGAAGCGATCAATTGCTCGGCCGGCCAGCGGCCCCAGCAGGGCAGACACCACCAGCGCGGCTGAAAACGCTGCAAAGATCAGCGGGCTGCTCACGCCAAGATCGCGCGCCATCGAGTTCGCCAGCATGGCTGGCAGGTAGTAGCTCGAAGCCCAGGCCAGCGTTTGCGCCAGGCCCAGGCAGGCAACGGTGCGCGTTTGGGGTTTCATCACAGCAGCATCGTAGTCGCTCCCAATTAGATTCAAAAGCCGTTTGACATTGATTTGCCACGTGATCGACATGCACCTGTCATGTACTGCTTACAAAATTCAGCACAAGCCCAACAGCCCAAGGAAGCACACATGCAGTACGAGCAAAAAAGCACAGCTTTGTCACTCCAGCAAGAGCACCCACAACCTCAACGACTGCGTCCAGACCAGGTGCTGTTGAAGATTTTGCGTTGCACGGCCCAGTCCATGGCCAACAGCCCGGGTGGCCTGCGTTTTGTGGCCGGTACCCGACCCTGGCTGGAGGGCCTGAATGCCGGCATTCAACGCCTGCCCGATGGCCACCAAGGCTAACTAAAAAATTAATTATTCAGCGACTGATCCATTTTAGGAATTTCAAATGAACGAATTGCCCAGCCCGACTCTCTCTCTCTCGCCGATTGCCTTGCCGCGGGGATTGTTGGACAGCAGCGTGCAGTTGGAATGTCCGGCACCGGTGGCAATGCCAGTTGTGCCCACTATTGAGGTGAGCTGGGCGCGCAACCTGGATGATGTTCGCGCTGCACAACGTTTGCGCTACCAGGTCTTTGCCGTTGAGATGGGTGCACGCCTGGACACCAAGCTGCCGGGACATGACGTGGACCTGTTTGACGACTACTGCGAACACCTCTTGGTGCGCGATCAGGCGACGCAGGAGGTCATCGGTACTTACCGCGCCTTGACGCCCACGCAGGCGCGTCGCGCCGGTGGCACTTACAGTGACATGGAGTTTGACCTCACGCGCCTGCGCTCATTGCGCTCACGCATGGTGGAGTTAGGCCGCAGTTGCGTGCACCCCGATCACCGGCAGGGTGCGGTGATTCTGGCCTTGTGGGGCGCACTGGCGCAGTTCATGTCGCGCAACCAGCTCGACACCATGATCGGTTGCGCCAGCATCCCTATGCAATACGGCGGTACGTCCACTGGTCACGCCGCCGCCAGCATCTGGCGCCAATTGCGCCAAACCCATCTGGCCGGTATTGACTGGCATGTCACGCCGCGTCTGGCTTTGCCGGTAGACCGGCTGGATGATTCGCTTGACGTTGAGCCTCCGGCTTTGATCAAGGGCTACTTGCGCTTGGGCGCCAAGGTATTGGGGGCCCCGGCCTGGGATCCGGATTTCAACTCGGCTGATTTGCCCATGATGATGCGCATCGCTGATTTGCCACCTCGGTACCGCAAGCGCTTTGACGCCGCTGCTGATTAAGAACCTGGGGCAGCAGTACCTTGGGTTTTGGATTTGACCCGCAATTCACCGTACTGTCATTTATTTGTCATAAATGGATTCCACAATCGAATTGATCTTGATTAACTCTGATTGAGCGTCGGGCCTCGATAACCCACTGACATAATGGTTTTTCATCTATGCCCAATCCAAATGAAATGACGGCGCCGAATTCTGCGGCTGGTGTATCGCGTCTGAATTTTCTCAACCGTGATGTCAGCATTCTGGCATTCAATGAGCGTGTGCTGGACTTGGCAAAACAAACTCAGACGCCCTTGCTGGAGCGCTTGCGGTTTTTGTGCATTGTTTCCTCGAACCTGGATGAATTTTTTGAAGTCCGCGCTGAGCCGCATTTGGCTGCGTTGCGCTTGAAGGGGGGCAAATCTTCAGAAGCGCAAGCCGCCTATGAGGCTTTGTCGGAAGCTGCCCACGCCATCGTGGACCAACAGTACCGTCTGTACAACGAAGTCTTGTTGCCGGAGTTCGCCCGGCAGGGCATTCATTTGCTCTCGCACAGTGAGCGCAATGCAGCTCAAAAGCGTTGGGTCAAAGCTTATTTTTTGCGTGAAGTGCGGCCACTGTTGATTCCGGTCGGCCTGGATCCATCGCATCCATTCCCGATGGTGGCCAACAAATCGCTCAACTTCATTGTCCGGCTGGGTGGTAAAGATGCTTTTGGACGCGAAAACGAAATTGCGATTGTCAAAGTGCCTCGCGTGTTGCCGCGCATCATGCAAATACCAGACAGCAGTGGCAAAGGAAAATTACACTTTGTCGCCTTGACCAGCGTGATCCGCTCACATCTGGCCGATCTCTTTCCGGGGCGCGATGTGCAGCAGTTCTCGCAGTTCCGGGTGACCCGGCACTCTGACCTCGCGGTGGACGAAGAGGACGTGTTGAACCTGCGTACAGCCTTGCGTGCCGGCCTCGAGCAGCGCAACTACGGACAAGCCCTGAGGCTGGAGGTTTCCGCCGGTTGTTCTGAGCACTTGTCTCAATTTTTGCTGGAGCAGTTTGATCTACCGCCCGAAGCGCTGTACAGAGTTCCCGGCCCGGTGAATCTGGTCCGGCTCACGCAGCTGGTCGACCTGGTGAATGACCCAGCTCTCTTGTTCCCTCCGTACAAAGCTTCATATCCGCAACAACTCAAGCAGGGCGAATCGATATTTAAAAAGCTCAAAGATGGTGATGTGTGTATTCACCAGCCCTTTGAAAGCTTTGATGGTGTCCTGGCTTTTTTGCGCGAGGCTGTCAATGACCCGCAGGTACTGGCCATCAAGCAGACGATTTACCGCACCGGCTCTGACTCGGAGCTGATGGTTTTGCTGCGGGAGGCGGTCAGACGCGGCAAAGAAGTCACTGTGGTGGTGGAGCTCAAGGCGCGCTTTGACGAAGAAGCCAACATCAATTGGGCAGAGATGCTGGAGTCGATCGGAGCGCAGGTGGTCTACGGCATTGTGGGTCTCAAGACGCACGCCAAGATGCTGCTGGTGACGCGCCGTGAGGGCAAGCTTCTCAAGCGCTACGGCCATCTCTCCACGGGTAACTACAACCCCAAAACTGCGCGTCTTTACACCGATGTGAGCTACCTCACGGCCAACCCCTTGCTGACGCTGGACATGGAAAATGTCTTTTTTCATCTGGCCAGTCAAAGCCGTTTGCCCAAACTAAAGCAGCTGGTACTTGCACCCTTCCAGTTGCACGCCAAAATGCTTCAGGTGATTGAGGCCCTTGGAGCAGCAGCTGCCCGAGGCGAAGAAACGCGTCTGGTGGCCAAAATGAACGCCTTGACAGACGAAGGTCTGATGCGTGCGCTGGTCCATGCCGGCCAGCAGGGCGTGAAAATTGACCTCATCGTCCGGGGTGCTTGCATGTTGCCGGCGCAGGTTCCGGGTTTGACAGACAACATTCGGGTGCGTTCCATCATCGGCCGGTTCTTAGAGCATTCGCGGGTCTTTTATTTCCGCTCGGGTAAGACTGAAACGCTTTATTTGTCGAGTGCCGACTGGATGAACCGCAATATGTTCGGGCGAATCGAGCTGGCCTGGCCGGTCACAGACCCCGTGCTGCGCCAACGCATCATTGACGAATGTCTGGTGGCCTACATGCATGACACCAGCAATGCATGGGATTTGCAGGCAGACGGTACTTACCAGCGCGTGCAGCCGCCGG
>JBIKHX010000173.1:0-4996 GCA_044361945.1 Polaromonas sp.
GCGTGCGGTCAATTTTGTGAAACACCCGGTAAGCGCTGCAATGCGGACATTCGCTTTTCCAGCCGCAGTCGTGGCAGGCCAGGACGGGTGCGTAGCCGCGTCGGTTCAAAAAAATAAGTGACTGCTCGCCGCGCGCAATGCGCTGGGCAATCGCCGCCAGCAGCGGCGGCGCCAGCGTGCAGTGCTTGGGCTGGTGGTTCATGTCCACCAGGCGCACCTTGGGCAGCTCGCCCTGGATGCTGCCGCCATCGGTTTGCACGCCGATGCGCTCGTGCATGGTCAGGCGCTGGTAGCGGCCGGCTAAGGTGGCCTGCCAGCTTTCCAGCGAAGGTGTGGCAGAGCCAAGGATGATGTTGGAGCTTTGAGCGGGCTGCGGCTGCTGGCTGGTTTCGGCCGTCAATACCAAGCCCAAGCGCTGGCCCTCCAGCCGCGCGCGGTACACCGCCAGGTCACGCGCCGAATAGCGCGCACCTTCTTGCTGCTTGTAACTGGGGTCGTGCTCTTCATCGACCACGATCAGCCGCAGATTCGGCATCGATGCCAGCACCGCCATGCGCGTGCCCAGCACCAGCCTGGCAGTCCCGCCGTGCGCGGCCAGCCAGCTTTTGAGGCGCTGCGCCGGCGTCAGACCACTGTGCAGCGCCACCACGCGCTCGCGACCCAGGTGCGCAAATCGAGCTTCAAATCGTGCCTGCAATTGCGGCGTCAGGTTGATCTCAGGCACCATCACCAGCACTTGCGCCTCAGGGTCTTCGGCCAGCACGCGGGCGGCAGCACGCAGGTAGACCTCGGTCTTGCCGCTGCCGGTGCTGCCAAACAGCAGAGCCGGTCGTGCATCTGCGCTCAGTTGCAGCAGCGCGGCTGTTTGCTCAGGACTGAGCGCGAGGCCTTCTAGCGGCGTTTCGGCGGTGGAGGTGTCGGCTTGAGGGCGTTTGAGCCGCCGCGCCAGCTGCACCGGCGTGAGTTCGCGCAGCTGGGGCGGCAGCGCGGCCAGGGCGACTTCGCCCAGCGAGCGCTGGTAGTAGCCCGCCGTGAAAGCCACCAGACCGCGCCAGGTGGCGTTCAGCGGCGGCAAAGCTTGCAGTGCGCCCAGCACCGCACGGGCTTGTTCGGGTGCCAGATCACCGCTGTCCGGCAGCGTTTCCCAGACCACGCCCAGCACCTCTCGGCGCCCCAACGGCACGCGAACCAATTGACCTGGCGCCAGTGGTAACTCACTTCGGTAAGTCAAAGGCCCGCCAATGCCACTGTGGGCCGGCGCGGCCACCACAATGCGCAGCCAAAAATAAATGTTTGTGGTGATTTGCTCGGGCTTCACTTGCGCATGTGTCTCTAAGTGCTTGATTTACAACCCACTTTCAGTTTTCCAGAGTTTCTGTGGATAACTTTGTTGATAGTTCGGTTTCACGGCACGCCAGCCCTTTGAAATCAAGGGCTTTCCCAGAATGCCCGTAAAAAAAGCAGACTATGTGAATCCTTATAAATCAACAACTTACGCTCGCTATGCCTTTTGTAGCGTTGCTGTGAGCTTTTGTGACTCTTCACTGCGATGCAGCATTATTTTTGTGCATAAGTCACTTGCGCAGGTAGTTTTTTTTGTGCTAAAGAATAAGAAACGATTAGTGTGATTAAAGGCTTTACGCAAAGGCTGGGCGTTTTAAAACCTTGGTAAGCGTTCTCATGCACCTTGCCGCAGGCGGCGCGAATGCGTGTGCACAGCGTTCACCAGCGCAGCCACATGCTCGGGCGGGGTGAACTGGCTGATGCCGTGACCCAGGTTAAAGATGTGCGTAGGGCCCGTGGTGGCTGCATCCGTGTGCGGTTTGCCAAAGCTGTTCAGCACGCTGGCCACTTCAGCTTCAATCTGCGCCGGCTGGGCAAACAGCACATTGGGGTCTATATTGCCTTGCAGCGCCTTGCCCGGCCCGCCCACTGCGCCGCCCACCAGTGCGCGCGCCCGGGCCAGGTTGACGGTCCAGTCCAGGCCCAGCACCTCGCAGTCGAGGGCGGCCATGTCATCAAGCCACAAGCCGCCACCTTTGGTGAAGACCAGGCGTGGAATCTTCACGCCATCGTGTTCACGCTTGAGCTGGGCCAGCACGCGTGCCGTGTAGGCCAGGCTGAACTGTTGAAAAGCGCCGTCGGCCAGCACGCCGCCCCAGCTGTCAAAAATCATCACCGCCTGTGCGCCGGCTTCAATCTGCGCGTTCAGGTACGCGGCCACCGCGTCAGCGTTGACGGCCAGCATGCGGTGCATCAGGTCGGGGCGCTGGTACAGCATGGTCTTGACCAGGCGGTAGTCGTCAGAGCCCTGGCCTTCAACCATGTAGCAAGCCAGCGTCCAGGGGCTGCCTGAAAAACCGATCAAGGGTACCCGGCCATTGAGCGCCTTGCGAATCGAGGTGACCGCGTCAAACACATAGCGCAACTTGACCATGTCGGGCACTTCAAGCTTGGCCACGGCCGCCTCGTCGCGCACAGCGGTGGCAAACTTCGGGCCCTCGCCCAGCGCAAACGACAGGCCCAGGCCCATCGCGTCCGGCACCGTGAGAATGTCGCTGAACAAAATGGCCGCGTCCAGCGGGTAACGCTCCAGCGGTTGCAGCGTCACTTCGGTGGCGTAGTCGGTGTTGGTGGCCAGCCCCATGAAGCTGCCCGCCTTGGCCCGCGTGTCGCGGTACTCAGGCAGATAGCGGCCGGCTTGGCGCATCAGCCAGACAGGGGTGTGGGGAGTGGCTTGGCGCCAGCAGGCGCGCAAAAAGGTGTCGTTTTGTAAAGGTGCAAACATGGCCAGATTGTCTCAGGACTTGGGCCCCCTTTGGGGCTCAGAGTTTGGCCAGTTCGCGGCGCAATTCGTCCACCGACAAAATCTCTGACAGCAGCACCGGCGCCCGCCCGGGGGCGTAGATCACATACAAAGGCACGCCTGAGCGACCGAGTTCGCGCAGGGCGGCGGTCACGGCCGGGTCGCGGCGCGTCCAGTCGGCACGCAGCAGGGCCACTTTTTTGGCGTCCACATCGGCCAGCACGGCGCTGTTGGCCAGCGCGGTTTTTTTGTTGTACTGGCAGGTCACGCACCAGGCGGCGGTGAAGTCCACCATCACGCTGCGCCCCTGGGCATTGATCTCGGCCACGCGTGTCGGCGTCCAGGGTTGCCAGCGCTCGGTGGCGGCCACAGTTGCGGCCGGCCCGGCAGGCAGCGGCGTGAGCAGCAGCGCACCGGCGGCCCACCAGGCCCAGGCGTTCAAGGCCAGCACCGCCGCCACGGCCAGCGTGCGCGTGCGCCCCTGCCGCGTGAAAGCCCAGACCAGCAGCGCCAGCAACACCAACAGGCCCAGCAACGCGCCAGCGCCGTCAATACCGCTTTGCTGGCCCAGCACCCAGACCAGCCAGACCACGGTGGCAAACATCGGGAAAGCCATCAACTGCCGAAAACCAACCATCCACGGCCCCGGCCGCGGCATCACGCGCGCCACGGCGGGCAGCGCACTGGCCAGCGCATAAGGCAGCGCCATGCCCAGGCCAATGGCGGCAAACACGGCCAGCGCCTGCGCGGCCGGCAAGCCCACCGCCAAGCCCAGCGAAGCGCCCATGAAAGGCGCGGTGCAAGGTGAGGCAATGGCCGTGGCCAGCACGCCCGACAAAAAGTCATTGACCGTTGGGCTCTTGGCTTGCAGGCCGGCCAAGCGGCTGGGCAACAACTGGCCAAACTCAAACAAACCCGCCAGGTTCAAGCCCAGCAAGGTAAACAGCAAGGCCAGGCCCGCCACCACCGCTGGGCTTTGCAACTGAAAGCCCCAGCCCAGTTGCTCGCCGGCCGCGCGCAGCACCAGCAGCAAGCCGCCCAGCGCCAAAAACGACAGCACCACCCCGGCGGTGTAAGCCGCGCCAGAGCGCAGTCGGGCAGCACGGTCTTTGACCTGCACAAAGCCAACCATCTTGATCGCCAGCACCGGAAACACGCAAGGCATGAGGTTCAAAATCAAGCCGCCCACCAAAGCGCCCAACAGCGCCAGCAGCCAGGCACCCAGCGGCGCCGGCGTGGCTTGGTTCAGGTTGGCCTTGAGCGCGGCTTCCAGCGCGGGCGACACCGCCGCCACAGGCGCCACGGCCGGCCACTGGCCTTGCACCGGCAACTCCATGCGCCAGGCCTGCGCACGCTGGCTTGCGTCGGCCAGCGCCAGCACCACCGGCAGCAGTGTCGGGCTCTCACTGCGCAGCGCCGACAGCGGCACCTGCGCCGTCCACACGCCGCCTTGCCAGCTTTGCGTGATAACGCCAGCCGGCTCGGTCACGCCGGTGGTTTCCGGAAAAAATTCAAGCGCTTTGCCGTGCATGTTTGAAGGCAGGCCGGTCACCGACACGCGAACGTTTTTATCCTCTGGCGTGGCCAGCCCGCTGCCGCCGGCCAGCGCTTGGGGGCTGGCCTTGCGCGCCGCCTCAAAGGCTGCGCCCTGCGCCGCGAAAGAGCTGCGCGCCGGCACATTCAAAACAAACTCGCCTTCTTGCGGAATGCACTCGCGCCGGCACACCAGCCACGAAGCTTTGAGCCGCACGCTCAGCTGCTCGTCCTTAAAGCTAGGCGGCACCGTCAGCGGCACCGGCAGCAAGACCATGCCTTCGTAACCGTAATTGGCCAGGTTGCCAATGGGAATTTTTTTAGGCGTGGGCCAGGCAATGTCACCGGCTGTCACGCCGGCAGGCAGCGTCCACTCCAGCACTGTGGGCAGGCCAGAGTCGCCGGGGTTCTTCCAGTAGGTGTGCCACTCAGGCTGGTGCGTGATTTGCAAACCCAGCCAGAGCGGCTGGCCCGCGGCTACGCCCTGCGGAGCATGCGCCAGCAACTCGGCGCGCACCTCGGAGGTGGTCACTACGCTGCTCAGCTTGGCGGCGCTGCCGGGCAATACGCTCTGCGCTGTGGCCTGCGCGCCCCACAAGCAAAGAGGCAAGGCCGCGGTCAGCAAAGCCCGCCGCAGGGCGCATGAAAGGCGCGCAG
>JBIKHX010000174.1:0-4982 GCA_044361945.1 Polaromonas sp.
TTGCTGTACGAGGCGGCTGGCGTTCTAGCCAATCTGATAGGCGGCTGGCTGGCCACACGCTACGGCATTGCCCGCATGCTGGCCGTTGGAATGAGCTTGCAGATCATCGGTTTTTTACTGCTCTCTCTGCTTCAACCCGAATGGACTGCGGCCTTGTCCGTGGCTTGGGTGGTGATAGCGCAAGGCATCTGCGGCGTTGCCAAAGATCTCACCAAAACAGCCAGTAAATCGGCCATCAAAATCACGGCAGACCGCGCCCAGAACCAGGGCAGTGGTCAACTTTTCAAGTGGGTGGCCTGGTTCACCGGCAGCAAAAATGCGATGAAGGGCGTTGGTTTTTTCCTGGGCGGCTTGCTGCTGGACCAATTGGGCTTTGCCCAGGCTTTGTGGGTCATGGCCGCCCTGCTGGGCGTGGTGCTGGCAGGCGTACTGATGTTTGTGCCGCGTTTGATGGGCAAACGAGAAGCCTCCAAAACAGCCAAAGAATTTTTGGCAAAAAACCGGGGCATCAACCTACTGGCGCTGGCGCGTGTGGTGCTGTTTGGTGCACGCGATGTATGGTTTGTGGTAGGCGTGCCTGTGTTTTTGTATGCCTCCGGCTGGACCTTCACCATGGTGGGCGGCTTTTTAGCGCTTTGGACCATTGGCTACGGCTTGGTGCAAGCGCTGGCACCGCAGATCGTGCGCCGCAGTGACGACGGCCTGAGCCGCGAGGTGCCGGCAGCACGCTGGTGGTCTGCCGTACTGGCTGCAATCACTGTCACTCTGGCGGTGGCCGTGGGCCTGCACGCACCGCAACTGCAATGGGTGGTAGTTTTCGGCCTGGTGCTCTTTGGCATTGCCTTTGCAGTCAATTCATCTGTCCACTCTTACCTGGTGCTGGCCTATGCCGGCAGTGAAAAAGCGGCTGAAGACGTCGGTTTTTATTACGCTGCCAACGCCTTGGGCCGCTTTGGCGGAACGCTGCTATCGGGCTTGCTGTACCAGTGGGGCGGCCTGCTTTGGGCGCTGATCGCCTCAGCCATGATGCTGACGATCTGCTGGCTGGTGACATTGGCCCTGCCGGTGGTTCGGCCTAAGGCATGACCACACGCACGCAAAGCCGGCCTGAAGAGTTGGCCAACAGCTTGAGTCACGGCGCGGCGCTGCTGGGTGCCTTGGTTGCAGTGCCTTTTTTGCTGGGTGCAGCCAATACAGCTGGTCAAGCGCCACGCACGGGTGCAATCATCTTTGCGCTGACGATGGTTTTGCTGTACTTCACCTCCACCGTCTACCATGCGCTGCCCGACGGACGGGGAAAAAATGTCTTTCTCAAACTTGACCATGGCGCCATCTTTTTTTTCATCGCCGGCAGTTACACACCCTTTGCACTGGCCATACCCGCTGCAACGCCGGATTGGTTAACGCTGGGGCTGGTTTGGCTGCTCGCTGCGCTGGGTGCAGCATTGAAAATTAGCAACAAAATATCTGCCCCTTGGCTGTCCACCAGCCTTTACCTGCTGATGGGTTGGCTGGTGCTGGTGGCAGCGCTACCGGTTGTGCAAAATGTATCTTCCAGCGTGATGAACCTTTTGTTGCTAGGCGGAGCCGCTTACTCCGTAGGCGTCATTTTTTTCGCGCTGGACGCAAAGGTGAAGTACGCCCACACGGTCTGGCACGCTTTGGTGGCAACCGGAACCGCTTGCCATTTCTTTGCTGTTTTGGCTTGCGCTGTTTAAAAAATAGCACCCGGGTGCTATGCTGGCTTTGAAAAATATTAATCAGGAATTATGCAAAACGGAACCCGACTGGCGGCTGTGGATTTGGGCTCTAACAGCTTTCGACTTGAAATTGGTCGCTTTGATGACGGCATCATCCGTCCTACTGAATATTTAAAAGAAACAGTTCGTCAAGGCAACGGACTCGATGCCGACCGCAACCTCACAGAGCAAGCCATGCAACGCGGTTGGGACTGCCTGGCTCGTTTTGGCGAACGTCTGGCCGGCTTTAAGAAAAGCCAGGTTCGCGCGGTCGCCACACAAACAATGCGTGAGGCCAGGAACCGCGATGTATTTCTCACCCGGGCACACCAGTTGCTCGGCTTTCCCATTGACGTGATTGCCGGGCGTGAAGAGGCGCGGATGATCTACCAGGGAGTGGCCCATCTGCTGCCGCAATCGACTGAGCGTCGCTTGGTGGTGGACATTGGCGGACGATCTACCGAAATGATTCTGGGTTGCGATCTTGAAGCGCAAACCATGGAGTCCTTGCGGGTGGGCAGTGTTCGTTGGTCCATGAAATATTTCCCTGAAGGACAGTTCACCGAGCGCGCATTCAAAGCTGCAGAAATAGCGGCCAAAGCGGTACTCGAGGAAGCCACGCCCTTGTTTGAAAGACAGCTATGGGACACCGCCTATGGCTCTTCCGGCACCGTGGGTGCAGTCAGTGACGTGATGGGCGCCTCAGGTTGGCCGCAAGGCCTGATCACACGGGAAGGCCTGGACTGGCTGCTGGACCGCTTGCTGAAAGCCCAAAGTGCAGACCGTCTGAAAATGGAGTCCCTCAAAGACGATCGCCGACCCGTGATTGGTGGTGGCGTCAGCGTGCTCAGAGCGGTTTTTGATTTGATGAACATAGACACCATGCATGTGGCCCGCGGTGCATTGCGCCACGGAGCTCTCTACGATTTGCTAGACCGGGAAGCGCCCCAGACCGATTTGCGCTCACACACAGTGCAAAGTCTGGCGCGCAAATTTGACGTTGACAGAGTACACGCCGAGCGCGTGAGCCGCACCGCTCGCCAGCTGCTGACAATGTTGTGTCCAAGCCCTGACGAACAATTGGTTCGCCTTGAAAACAAGCTGGGCTGGGCTGCTCAGTTGCACGAAATTGGCAGCCACATTTCTCACAACGACCAACATAAACACGGCGCCTATATTTTGGACAACGCCGATGCGCCCGGCTTTTCATTGCCGGAGCTGCACCGCTTGAGCCTGTTGGTACTGGGACACCGCGGCAAGCTGCGCAAACTGGACGCAGACTTCAGTGACACGATGTTTGTGCAGCAGTTGATGGCACTGCGACTGGCCGTCATTTTTTGCCATGCCAGGCGCAACCCCGATCTGGCCGGGTTAAACCTCAAGCTGGAAAATTCCAACTTTAGCGTTACGCTTCGCGCCGGTTGGGCGGAGGCTTTCCCACAATCTGCTTACCTGCTGCGTGAAGAAGCCATCGCATGGCAAAAAACCAGTTACACACTGGCCATCAAAGAAGGGTAAGCTGAGCTTTGCGGCACTTGACACTGCCATAGATCAACGATGTAAACTGTATATACTGTTTACAAATTTGTTTTTTACTTGGAGTCAATCATGGTCACCTCTGCCAAAACTCGCGTCATTCGCAAAACCAGCGCCGTTAAACCTGCTGTGCCTGCCAAACGGGCACCATCCAAAGCAGCCAAATCGCCAGCCAAGTCGCCCCTCAAGACAGCTGCCAAAACACCGGTTAAAGCCAAGCTGAGCCCCCAGGCAAAGACCGCCGTGAAAACCGCGAGCAAGCCGGTCAAAGTGGAAAAGGCCAAAAAGCCGAAAATGATCCGCGACAGCTTCACCATTCCTAAAACCGAGTACGTGGTGATTGACGCGCTCAAAGAGCGGGCCGGCAAGCTGTCCCGTTCCGCCAAAAAAAGTGAGCTCTTGCGCGCCGGCGTGAAGGCCTTGGCGGCCATGTCAGACGCTGCATTTTTGGCAGCGCTGACGGCTGTGCCCACCATCAAAACCGGCAGGCCCGCCGCCACCAGCTGATCGCCAGTAGCTGCCTTTTGCTCAGAGGAAGTCTGGGGACTGAACCGTCACCACGAGGGCCTGCCTTTGACCATCGCGCAGCCGGCTGCGAAGCCACCAGAGGGAGCCTTTGCGCAGAGATATATCAATGCCTTCAAGCCCAAGGAGGCGGTTGACGACTTGGCCAAGGGTGGGCTGATGCCCCACCACGACCACCGGGTATTTGCTGTCTGGCCAGTGCGTTAGCGCCAGCAGTTCGTCTACTGAGCCGCCCGGGGACAGCTCAGGGCAAATTTTGTACTTACGCCCGAGCGGCACCACGGTTTGTTCGCAGCGCACCGCAGGGCTGACCAGGATGCGCGCATTGTCAGGCAACTTGCTGTCCAGCCATTGCGCCATGCGTGTGGCTTGCCGCAGGCCTTTGGAGCTCAGGCTTCGCGCCAAGTCTGATTGAACATCACCGGCCATGATTGCAGACTGCGCAATGCCATCGCTGAGGTCTTCAGCGTCGGCATGTCGCCAGGCAATCAGGTCCATGGCTTAGTTGACCTTGCTTTTCCTGCTTTTATTCGCGGCGTTGTTCTGTGACAGCGTGCGCGGCTTGGAGGCAGGCTTGCCTGCCTTAGAAACAGAACCCATTGCTTGCGTGCCATAGCGCACCATCAAAGCGGCTTGAGCACCTTCTTTGCGGCCATGCGCCGGCGGCTGCACACGCTGGTAAGTACCGTCTGCCTGCAAATCCCAAGCATTGCTGGTGTCATGCATGTAGGCCACCAGACATTCGTCGATGATGCGTTGGCGCAGCACGGGGTCTGTGACCGGCCAGGCCAGCTCGATTCGCCCGAACATATTGCGGTTCATCCAGTCGGCACTCGACAAATAAAGCGTTTCAGTCTTACCCGAGCGGAAATAAAAGACCCTCGAATGCTCTAAAAACCGGCCGATGATGGAACGCACCCGAATGTTGTCTGTCAAACCCGGAACCTGCGCCGGCAACATGCAAGCGCCCCGGACGATGAGATCAATTTTCACGCCCTGCTGGCCGGCTTGGACCAGCGCACGCATCAGACCTTCGTCTGTCAAGGCGTTCATTTTGGCCACCAGACGAGTTTCTTCGCCTCGGGCGGCTGCTGCGCCCAGGGCTTCAATCACCTGAAGCATTTTGGCGTGTAACTGAAAGGGTGCAAGCACCAGCTGCTTGAGTTTGGGCAAACGGCTTTG
>JBIKHX010000175.1:0-4980 GCA_044361945.1 Polaromonas sp.
GCCGGCAGAGGGCTGGCTGTTGCGCCGCAAAATCATGAAGCCCACACCGGCACAGGCGCTGGCCAGTAACAAAAACACAAAATGCGGCATGCCGGGCACCATGCCCAAAATAGCCAGAATACCGGATGAAATAAACAAGGCCGAGGGGTTCGACAACTGGCTCGAAGCCTGCTCGGTCATCGACTCGGAGGTGGTGACCCGGGTCACGATGATGGCGGTTGCCAGCGACAAGAACAAAGCCGGAATCTGCGCGACCAGGCCATCACCGATGGTCAGCAGGGTGTAAATGCGACCGGCCTCGCTGAGCGACAAACCGTGTTGGCCAATACCGATGGCCAGGCCACCAACCAAACTGATCACCAGAATCAACAGGCCGGCCACAGCGTCACCGCTGACAAATTTAGATGCACCGTCCATAGAGCCGAAGAAGTCTGACTCTTGTGACAGCTCTTCACGCCGTTTTTTGGCTGTTTCCTGGTCGATCACGCCGGCGTTCAAGTCGGCGTCAATGGACATTTGTTTGCCGGGCATGGCGTCCAGGGTGAAACGCGCATTCACCTCCGACACCCGGCCGGCACCTTTGGTCACCACAATGAAGTTGATGATCATCAAAATGCCGAAAATGATGAAACCCACCACGTAGTTGCCGCCAATCACAATATGACCGAAAGCCGCCACCACCTTGCCGGCAGCCTCCTCGCCCTCATGGCCGCTGACCAGCACAACCCGGGTCGAAGCCACGTTCAGGGCCAGTCGCAACATCGTTGCAAACAGCAAAACAGAGGGAAAAGACGAAAACTCCAGCGGTTTGCGGGTGCCGATGGCAATCATGATGATCAACAGGCTGGAAGCAATGTTGAAAGTGAACAAAATATCGAGCAGCCAAGGCGGCAGCGGCAGCACCAGCATGGCCATGATCAACAGCACCAACGCCGGAATGCTCAGTCCGGAGAAGCTAAAGCTGCTCAGGTTCTGTCGGATACTTGACAGTGTCAGTGTGGTCATGGGGCGGTACTCGTAAAAATACGTGTAATTCGTTAATATCGGTACTTCAATGCAAACTCTGTGCCACGCTAAACCGACAGGGCAGGGCAGTAACCGGTCTTTGAGCCTGTTTTCTGCCCTGGTGGCAAAACCTCTCCGGTCACGCTTTTTGCTTAGGAAGTACAGGTCCCCGATTTCCGGGTGACCTGATACCCAAAGCCTGGACGCGAAAACCACATGGACGCCAACCTCACTTCTCTCACGCTTACCGCCCCGTCCGCCTCGACAGGACTGCCCGCAACCGCCATTTCAACGCCGGCTACCAGCCTGCAGGGCGCGGACTTTGCCAATCTTTTAGGCAGTCTGTTGGCCGAGCCCGGGCGGCAAGACCTTGCCGCTAACGGCCTGGCGCAGGCCGGCCTGCTGGCCGTGCCATTGAGTTCCCAGCTCGAATTGATCACTCCCTCCACCCCAGTGCCGGACACCGGCAGCCTGGTGGCATTTGCCCGAACCCAGGGCCTGGACGAAACCACTTTGGCCGCTTTGTTCGGCGACACGGCTGTCCAAGCCAGCCCACCGGCCGAATTGAGTGGTATGGGTGCCTTGCTGGTACCTGCCGCCCAGCACGTCAATCCCTTGCTCGCGACTGCTGTGCAACTTGGTCTGGGGCTAAGCGCCACTAACTTAAAGCCCGCGGCCAGCCTGAACCCCTTGGCCAACCGGGCCGAGCTGGCAAGCCCCACCCTGCTGACACCCGCTTTGGCCGGCACAAGCTCTGTAACAGACGCCGAACCCGCCACCCTGACAGTCAAAGGCCTGAGCGAATTGAGCTGGCAGATGGGCAAGCCCCTGAGCCATCTTGTGGCGACTCCTTTGGCGCAGACGGCCAGCGCTACGGATGTCATTGCCCCTGACACGGATGCCGTGCGCCTTCAATTGATGTTGCCGCGTGAGGCCATCATGGCCTTGACGCGCCGCCTGGCCACCATGAGCGGCACCGGCCAGGCCGTGGCCTGGGGCGGTTTGACGGCCAATGCACTGGCCAGCGCCTCGACCGGCGCAGTTCAAAGCCGGCTGGACTTGACCGAATTTTTCAAAGCCGACGGCACACTTGCCGCCGCCGATGCTGAAGTCTTAGACGCAGCCATCGGTGAACGGGCTCCGTCTTCCTCGGCGCCGTTTGCAGATGGCGCACGTTCTACGGGCTCGCAGCTGAGCCAGTCCAGCAACGCCAGCCCGGTGGCCAGCCAGGCCGGCCAGCGCCTGGAGCATTACCAGCAGCTAGCAGACCGCCTCGGTCAGGCCCTGGCCCAGCGGCTTCAGTCCCAGATTGAGCGCGGTGAGTGGAAAGTACAAATGCGCATGGACCCGGTCAGCCTGGGTCGAATTGACATGGAACTTGACATGCGCGCTGGTGGCTTGGACGCGGTTTTCCGCACTGACAACCCCCTCACACGCGAGCTGATTGCACAAGGTCTGCCCAAGCTTCGGGAGAGCTTGTCTCAATCAGGCACGACAGTTGCTAATGTCTGGGTGAACGGTGATTCTGCGCGTCAATCTGGCGGAAATCCGACACCCTACCAAAACCCTTCTAAAGCCAAGGCTGAGCAGGGCGACGAAGACCAGGGGCAGGGCGCTCAGGCAGTCCAGCTGGTGCCTTCGGCAGGTGGGCGTCAGGGTAGTGCCGGTAGTGACTGGGATATGCTGGCTTAAAGCCAAGACCCAGAGTAAGCCCTTAATGGCTGGATGCAGAAAAACTGGAACCGATTAAAAAGAGGTGACACATGGCTGAAGAAGTTGTAGAAACAGAACCGGCGGCAAAAAAGCCGATGCTCCTGATCATCGTGGGGATTGTGGCCGTGCTGCTGCTGCTGGTCGCCGCGGTCTTGGGTACCATGTTCTTCACGGGCGCTTTCAAGCCCAAGCCAGAGCTCACAGCCGAACAATTGCTTTTGCAACAAGAAGCTGCCGAAGCTGCGGCCGGCGGCAAGGGTGAGGCAGGGAAAGACGGCAAAAAGGACGGCAAAAAAGACGGCCCACCGGGCAAGCTGACCAAAAAATCCCCTGAACTCACGCGTTTTGACTTCAGCTACCTGCAACTCGAACGTGAATTTCTGACCAATCTGACCGGCTCGCGCAAAGTGATGTCGATTCAAGTGGCTGTGATGACCCGCTACGACGAGCGCGTTTTTGACAACGTCAAAAAGCACGAGTTCGCCCTGCGCTCCGTCATGATGGACGTGATGCGCCAGACCGTCGACGCTGACCTGAGCAAACCCGATTTCCGCAAAGAGTTGGCCGTTCGCCTGCGCGACGCCATGAACTCATTGCTCGAAAAGTACGAAGACTTCGGTGGCATTGAGGACGTGTACTTCACCTCCTTCATCGTGCAGTAAAGCGCCCAAACTGCGCCCCTGACTGACACTGAACCGTTTATTTCAAAGAGACCATGGCCACCAACTTGCTGAGCCCCGAAGAGCTTTCGGCCCTTGCCGAAGGCGTCAATGACGGCACCATTCCTGTGGACACCGGCTACAACACAGCTGCGCGCGTGCGCAAGCATGACCTGGCCAGTGAAGACAGCAGCCTGGGCGTCAATGTCGCTTCGGTTGACATGATCAACGAGCGCTTTGTGCGCCTGTTTCGCCTGGGTCTGCTCGAAATGCTGCGCAGCAGCCCGCGCGTTACACCCACCCGTGTGAAGATCATGCGCTTTGGTGAATACCTGCAAGACCTCAAAGCACCGCTGTCAGTCAACGTGATTCGGATGAACCCGTTGCGCGGCTATTCCATGATCGTCATCGACCCGGTGGTTGTTTTCAGCTCGCTGGACAGTTTTTTTGGCGGCTTCGGCGTAGGCGTTGGTCAGTTACCGGCAGGCCGGCTGTTCACCCCCACTGAAACCCGCATCATCAACATGATCCTGGACGTTTTCTTTCGTTCACTCAAAGAGGCCTGGTCGCCCCTGATGGACATTGATTTCGAGCTGGTCAGCTCCGAGATCAACCCCCAGTTTGCCCAGATTGCCGACGAAAACGACCTGGTCATTTTGACCCGTTTCGAGTCCGAAAGCGGCCCCAAGGCCCATGGTTTTATCGACCTGGTCTACCCTTATTCATCCCTCAAGCCTGTGCGCGATCTGCTGCGCAGCCGTGTGCAAACCGGCGACGGCAACGAAGAGTCCGACAACCAGTGGCGCGACGACCTGGAAAGCGCTGTGGACAGTGCCGACCTCGAAATGCGCGTGCTGCTGAGCTCTTTTGAGAGCAATTTGGCGACCATCGAAAACCTGCAGCCCGGCGACGTGCTGTATTTCAAGAAGCCCGAACTGGCTCGGCTTTCTATCAACGACGTTCCCGCTTTTGACGTGCAGATTGGTGCCCTGGGCACCCAGACTGCCGTGCAAATTGAACGCGCCGTGATCCCCGGCATGCAATGACACTCAGGAACCCGATATGACCGACTCACCACTTGACAAAACCGCGGCCGAAAACTCGGGCGCCACCGACTCCAAAATCAATGCGGACGTGCTGCAAAACATCACGGTCACTTTGTCCGTAGAAGTCGGGCGCGCCATGATCAAAATTCGCGATCTGATGCGCTTGACGCAGGGCAGTGTGGTCGAGTTAGACCATATTGCAGGCGAACCGCTGGACCTGCTGGTCAACAAGACCGTGGTCGCGCAAGGCGAAGTTGTGTTGGTTAATGACCGCTACGGCATTCGCCTGACGCGCGTTGTGCCGGCGTCTGAACGCATGAAGAACCTCTGATCATGGCCAGCGGACTTTCAGCTGTCGACATGCTGCGCTTTGCCGGTAGCTTGATCCTGGTGCTCTGCCTTTTGGGCGGCCTGCTCTGGGCGCTCAAACGCATGCAAACAGGTGTGCGCCCTAACGGCACTCCGAAGCAACTCCAGGTGATTGAGGCTGTCAGCGTGGGCCCGCGTCAAAAAGTCGCCTTGGTGCGAGTTGGCAGCCGCGAAGTCCTGGTCGGTAT
>JBIKHX010000176.1:0-4965 GCA_044361945.1 Polaromonas sp.
AAAGAAGAAATGCAGCGCATCATGGCGCACACACCGCACCGCCTGCCGGCCGGCAAACCGCGCTACCTGATGGGCGTGGGCACGCCGGAAGACCTGGTCGAGGGCGTGGGCGCCGGGGTGGACATGTTTGACTGCGTGATGCCGACGCGCAATGCGCGCAACGGCCACATGTTCACGCGCTTTGGCGATTTGAAAATCCGCAACGCCCGTTACAAGGCTGACGAGCAGCCGGTGGACGCCACTTGCAGCTGCTACACCTGCCGGAATTTTTCACGCGCTTACTTGCACCACCTGGACCGCTGCGGCGAGATGCTGGGTCCCATGCTAAGCAGCATCCACAACCTGCACTATTACTTGAATCTGATGAGCGAAGTTCGCGCCGCACTCGATGCCGGCAACTTCGGTGACTTCGTGCTGCAGTTCCACCTGGACCGGCAGCGCGGCATTTGACGAAAAAAAGCCCCGGCACCCGGGGCTTTTTGCAAACTTGCCAGCCAGCGCTTAGCTGGCCACCGGCGCCGTATCGCCCGCGGCCGCCATGCTCCGGCTGAGCTCTTTGCGGTAACGATTGAGTTCTTGCACGGTTTTGAAACTCTGCTCCATCAACAAGCTCATGTTGTGCAGGATGCGCTCGACAACTTTGCTTTCCCAGACGGCGTCAAACTTGATCTGAGTGTCCAGCCAATGTTCCAGCCAAAGCGGGTCTGGCAGGCGCGATTGGACCGTGTCCCGTGGAAACAAAGCCTTGTTCACATGCAGATTGGTCGGGTGCAGGGCTTGCGCGGTGCGGCGGGCGCTGGCCATTAAAACGCCGACCTTGCTGAAGGCTGCCAAGGCCTCATCGCCGAATTTGTGGATCGCACGCTTCATGTAGCGCAGGTAAGCGCCGCCGTGGCGCGCTTCGTCCTGGCTGAGCTGGGTGTAGATTTGCTTGATGACGGGCTCGCTGTGCCATTCGCTGGCGCGGCGGTACCAGTGGTTCAGCCGGATCTCGCCACAAAAATGCAACATCAGGGTTTCCAGCGCGGGCGCAGGTTCAAACTCAAAGCGCACTTCATGCAGCTCGGCTTCGGTGGGCACCAGATCGGGCCTGAAGCGCCGCAGGTACTCCATCAACACCAGCGAGTGTTTTTGCTCTTCAAAAAACCAGATCGACATGAAGGCCGAAAAATCGCTGTCATCGCGGTTGTCGCGCAAAAACATCTCGGTGGCCGGCAAGGCGGCCCACTCGGTGATGGCGTTCATCTTGATGGTTTGCGCCTGCTCTTCGGAGAGTTTGGACGCTTCAAAGCTGGCCCAGGGGATATCCTTGTCCATGTCCCAGCGGACGGCTTCGAGTTGTTTAAACAATTCCGGGTAAAGCATCTGATTTCCTCATGCAGCGGGTGAATGCTTACTTATTTTAAGCTTTGAAGACGGCGGTTGTGGCCAGGCCGGGGCATGCCCGTTACGGCTTGACGGCCTTTAGAAGACCGTAGCCCCAGTCATCCTAACAAAGCGATTTATAGTGAGCCAAACGTGTCTTTTAATGCGCTGCGGCGTCAACCTGAGTGTCAATATGCTGCCCAATGATTTTTTTATTCGCCGCTTCAACATCCTTCCCATTTTGTTAAGCGCCCTGCTTGCGATGACTTTGGCCGGCAAGGCCAGCGCGCAAAGCAGCCCCCAGGCCCAGCTCACCTGCCCGGCCATGCTGCAGCACACTTTTTTGCGCTTGCAAGATGAAAAGCCCCAGGAACTCTGCCAGTACGCCGGCAAGGTGCTGATTGTGGTCAACACAGCCAGTTTTTGCGGTTTCACGCCCCAGTACGAAGGACTGGAGGCCTTGTCTGCTAAATACAAAGACCGCGGCCTGGTCGTTTTGGGCTTCCCTTCGAATGATTTTTCCCAGGAAAAAGGCAGCAACAAGGAAATTGCCGACTTTTGCGAGAACACCTTCAACGTGAAATTTCCCATGTTCGTCAAGTCCAAAGTCTCTGGCAGCGGCGCCAACCCGCTGTTCAAGCAATTGGCCACTGCCAGCAGCACCCCGGCCCGCTGGAATTTCTACAAGTACATCGTCAGCCGTGATGGCAGCAAGGTCAGCGGCTTCAATTCCACCGTGGACCCCAAGGACGCCCGCTTCATCAAAGCCCTGGAAAGCATGCTCGCGACAAAATAGACTCATCAGTCATAATCCTACTGAGTGGTTAGTGCCACCCACGTCGCTCACGCCCGCCAGGCTCAAACCTGCTTTTTCAACTTTTCAATCAGCCCCGGAGCCGGACAGACATGACGCTTGCCAGTCATCAAGCCCCTTGCGCCAAAAGGCTGCGGATCGCCATCGTCGGCTCCGGCATTTCCGGGCTGGCGGCAGCGCACCGGCTGGCCGGCGCAGCCGATGTGACCTTGTTTGAGGCCGACGACTACTTTGGCGGCCATACCCACACAGTGGATGTCAGCTTGCCCGGCGCTGCCGGCAAGGTGACCCATGGCGTAGACACCGGTTTTCTGGTCTTCAACGAGCGCACCTACCCCAATCTGATTCAGCTGTTCGATGAACTAGGCGTGGCCACCGCCAAGTCGGAGATGTCGTTTTCAGTCAAAGTACCGGCCGACGGCCGCAAATCGGCGATGGAGTGGAGCGGCTCCAGCCTGAACAGCGTGTTTGCGCAGCGGGGCAATTTGCTGAACTGGCGCTTTTGGCGCATGTTGCGCGACATCCTGCGCTTTAACCGGCGTACATCGGCGCTGGCCAAATCAGGCGCAGAAGCGGCCATGCTGCAGCCCTTATCTGAATTTTTGTTGCAGGAAAAGTTTTCTGACGAATTTCGCGACTGGTATTTTTTGCCCATGATGGGCTGTATCTGGTCTTGCCCGACCGATCAGATGCTGCAGTTTCCAGTGGCCACCATGATCCGCTTTTGCCACAACCATGGCCTGATCCAGGTGGCCAATCGGCCGCAGTGGTGGACCGTGACCGGTGGGGCACGCCACTATGTCGACAAAATCATTGCCGGTATTGCAGACAAGCGACTGGCCACGCCCGTGCAAACCATTGAGCGATATGCGGGCGGCGTTCGCATCACCAGCGGCGCAGGCGCTGCACGCCGGACGGAAGACTTCGACAAAGTGATTTTGGCCACCCACAGCGACCAGGCGCTGGCCCTGCTGGCGCAGCCCAGCGCGGCCGAACAGGCGCTGCTGGGCGCAGTTGCCTACCAAGCCAACCGCGCCGTGCTGCACACCGACGCCTCGGTGCTGCCAACGCGCCCGCTGGCCTGGGCCGCCTGGAACTACGAGCGCGCAAGCGACCAACATCGCGAGTCCTCGCAGGTCTGTCTGCACTACCTGCTTAACTTGCTGCAACCGCTGCCCTTCCAACAACCGGTGGTGGTTTCCTTGAACCCGGTCACACCCATCGCTGCTGAAAAAATACTGGGCCGCTTTGATTACGCACACCCTGTGTTTGACGGCGCCGCCATTCGCGCCCAAAAAGATCTACCGGCCTTGCAAGGCAGGCAGCACACTTATTTTTGCGGCGCCTGGACGGGCTACGGATTTCACGAAGACGGTCTGAAGTCCGGCCTGCTTGCAGCTGAACTCATTTCGGACATCAATGAACCCGCTTTTGTGGCGCCACCGCCTTTACTGGCCAACACCGAATGGCGCAAGGCATGAACGCACCAAGCACGCCAGTCGCTGCTGTCCAGGCCCTGATCGGCTTTGGCGAAGTGCGGCACACGCGGCTCAAGCCTGCGCGGCACGCTTTCAGTTACCCGACTTATTTTTTAATGCTGCCGCTGCGCGCCATGCAATCAGGCGGCAGCTCTGCGCTGGCACGCAACCGCCGTGGGCTCTTGACCTTTCATGACAGCGACCACGGTGACGGCGGCAGCGATTGCCTGGCCTGGCTCGACGCGCTTTTGCTGGACCAGGGCATTGCCGATGCGCAAGGCGAAGTCTGGCTGCACACCTATCCGCGCGTGCTGGGTTACACCTTCAAACCCGTGAGCTTTTGGTACTGCCACCGCTCAGACGGCACGCTACGGGCCATCGTGGTTGAGGTGAACAACACCTTTGGCGAGCGTCACTGCTACTTGCTTGATGCGCCGCGTTACGGCCAGGAGCTGCGCGCCGACAAGGTGTTTCACGTCTCGCCCTTTTGCCGCATTGAGGGCAGTTACCGCTTTCGCTTCATGCGCGCCCGCAAAGACAACATTGAAAAAACCGTGGCCCGTATCGACCATGACGACGCCACCGGGCCACTGCTGCAAACCAGCGTGGCCGGCACCCTGCAAACTATCAACGCAGCCAGTCTGCGCAAAGCCTTTTGGGGCTATCCGGCCATGACCTTCGGTGTGCTGGCCCGCATCCATTGGCAAGCCTTCAAGCTCTGGCGAAAGCACGTGCCTTTCATCTCCAAACCCCAGCCTCCTACTCTCTTTGTGACCCGATGAACTCAACGCCCTCATCCGCCGACACCAACAACTGCGCCGAGTCACCCGGGCCAATCGGCAAGACCCAGCCGCTGCCCGCCGACGCACCAGCGGCTGCGCGCAGCGCCATGAAACTGCTTTCCCGCCTGAAGCACGGCACGCTCACGCTGCAACTGCCCGGCGGTGGCATGCAGCGCTTTGGCTCGGGCGGTGCGCCCATGGCCAGCTTGTACCTGCACAACTGGAAGGTGTGCGGCGCCGCCTTGCGCTCTGGCGACATCGGCTTTGCCGAGAGCTACATTGCCGGCGACTGGAGCACGCCGCATCTGACCGATCTGCTGCGCCTGTTGATCCTCAACCGCAAAGAAGTCGAAGACGTGATCTACGGCACCTGGCTGGGCCGTTTGGCTTACCGGCTCAAGCACTTGCTCAATCGCAACACCAAAGCCAACAGCCAGAAAAACATACACGCGCATTACGACCTGGGCAACGCCTTCTACGAGCTCTGGCTGGACGGCAGCATGAATTATTCGTCGGCCATGTTTGA